>DASXGC010000183.1:0-11880 GCA_036489235.1 Vicinamibacterales bacterium | reverse complement strand
GAAGCGGCCGTCTATCTCCAGCAAACCGTCGATGAGGGGCGTCGGCCCGTTGTCGTTCGAGAGTCCCCTGGCGCTGTCTTTCAGCTTCTTCCGGTCGGTGGTCGGCGGCACGCGCACCTGCGTTCGCCGCCCGGTCGAGACCAGCAATACTTCGTGTTCGGGCGGCAGGGCATCGAGAAAGGCCACGACACCTTCGCGGATCAACGTGATCGAGCCGCTGGTGGCCGCGCTGGTGTCGACCATCAGGGCGATTCGCATCGGCATCGACGCCGACAGCGCCGGACCGACGGTCAACACTGCGACCATCAACACCAGTCGAACGATCGCCTTCATTCGCCGCCCTCCAGTCAACGCGAGAAATGTCGCGATCGTCGTCGATCGCGTCGGTCGTGATTCTACGGAGTGAAGTCCCGCACCTTCGCCACCGTTGGCGCGTCCAGTTTCTGCAGCAGCGCGACCAGCAGATCGACCATCTGATCGAAGTCGCGCCGGTTCATGATGCCGTTGTGCGAGTGCGTATAGCGGATCGGTACCACCAGATTGACGGTCGGCACGCCGCCGTTGCTCTTCTGCAGTTCGGCCGAGTCGTCGCCGTAGCCCTGAACCAGATCGAGCTGCAGCGGGACGTTCTTGTCCTTCGCAGTCTGTTTGACGAGCTGCGTCAGCTTCAGGTTGGGCAGCGCCGACGAATCGTAGAGAAACATGCCGGGTCCGCCGCCGAGCCGCACCTGCGTTTCTTCGGGCCGGCCCGGAAACACGTCGCCGGTGATGCCGCCTTCGATCGCGATCGCCAGTTCCGGTTTCACCACGTCAGCGGCGGTGTGTGCGCCACGCAGGCCGATCTCTTCCTGGGTCGTGATGGTCCAGACGATCTGGTTGGCATGCGGCAGCGTCGCCAGGCGGCGCATCGCTTCGATCACGACGCCGCACCCGACGCGATCGTCCCAGCCCTTCGCCAGATAGTTGTTGGTGCCGTTCATCACCGTGAACGGTGCGTCCGGAACGACCTGGTCGCCCGGTCCGATGCCCATCGCCGCAACTTCCGCTTCGTCCTTCGCTCCAACATCGAGAAACAGACTGTCGCGCGAGTAGACCCGCGTCCGTTCGTCGGGCGGGACCACGTGCACGTCGCGGATGCCGGTGACGGCGCGCACCGGCCCCTTCGACCCGACGATGATCCAGCGCTGATCGACCAGCGCTTGATCCAGCCAGCCGCCCAGCATCTGCATCGTCAACAGTCCCCGCGGGGTCACGCGACGCACGATGCCGCCCAGTTCGTCCATGTGGGCATCGACCATCACGCGTGGACCCTGCGTCCCCTGTGTCGCGATGATCGAGCCGAGGCCGTCGAATGTGATCGACGCCGCGTACGGCTTCATCTGGTCGACCATGACTTTGCGAATGGGTTCTTCGAATCCAGGTGCCCCGGGCGTGTCGGTCAGTTGCCGCAACAGATCGACGGTTCGATCCTGCGCGGCGAGCGGGGCGATTGTGATGATGGCGAGAATTGAACCCGCAAAGGCGCGTCTGTAGCTCATGGGATTTGCCGGTATCGTATCCTACGGCTGAAGTACCCGCGTCACCTGCGTGGTCCACCGCCCGTACATCGGATTCGGCAGCAGGAACCACGTGCGCCCGAAGGCGTCGTCACCGATGGCCGGGAACGATTCGCCCTTTTGCGGGAAGTCGCTCATCTGATCGCCGAGGAACGCCGTCACCGTTGTCGGCGCGCCGTCCCAGGCGCACGCGCCCTTGCCGGCGATGACCTCCGCGCGCCGCGCGGCCTTGTTGCGTTGCGTATCCTTCGGGTCCTTCAGGCACAACCGGTCATCGCTGTTCCACAAACCGGTCGTCGTCAGGTTGGCCAGGGTCGCGTCGAACGTGGTGGTGTCGCGATCGGAGATCCAGGCCACGTGACCGCCCGCCTGACGGACTTTGGCAATGAAGGGCACGACGCCGGGGACCGCAGCCGCTGCCCGTCGCAGCACCCACGCATTCCACGATGCATCGTCGAACGGCAGACCGTACGACGCGCGATCGAGCTGGTAGGTGGAGTTGTCGAGCGCGGTCTCGTCGATATCCATCACAACGGCCCATCGACGGTTCGAAGCTGCCTGACCCGATCGCTGCACAGCGTCGCCGGCCAGACGATACACCTGGCGGGCGAGCGCAGCGTACTCCTCGCTGTCACGCACGTACTTGATTCCGAGCTCGTGGACGATCGGCGGCGCCTGCGCCTCGACGGAGGCGATGCACACGAGTGCCATGGACGCGACGATGAGCGATCGATGCATCAGGATGACCCCTTTTGGTCGAAGATTATCCGACAGGTTGCTCGTCAGCCGCCAATCGGCCATCGCCAGTTGCGAATCGACGGCATGTCCTCACCGTAACGACGTATGTAGGTTCGGTGCTCGTTCAGTTTTTCGACCAGCGCCTGCTTCAAGTAGGCCACGCGGGCGCCGAGTTGCGGTAGACGGTCGAGCGCGTCGCCGGCCAGGTGGAAGCGATCGAGATCGTTCAGCACGGCCATGTCGAACGGCGTCGTGATCGTGCCTTCTTCCTTGTAGCCGCGCACGTGCAGGTTGGCGTGGTTGGTGCGGCGGTAGGTCAGCCGGTGGATCAGCCACGGGTAGCCGTGGTACGCGAAGATGATCGGCTTGTCGCGCGTGAACAGCTGATCGAAATCTGCGTCGCTCAGGCCGTGCGGATGTTCGCTGGCCGGCTGCAGCCGCATCAGATCGACGACGTTGATGACGCGAATCTTGAGCTCCGGCAGCTGCTCTCGCAGGATGGCCGTAGCGGCCAGTGTCTCGAGTGTCGGCACGTCGCCCGCGGCCGCCATCACCAGATCGGGCTCGCCGCCGCGATCGTTGCTGGCCCACTCCCACATCCCGATGCCTGCCGCGCAATGCTCGACCGCGGCGTCCATCGTCAACCATTGCGGCGCCGGATGTTTTCCGGCGACGACGATATTGACGTAGTGGCGGCTGCGCAGACAGTGATCGACGACGCTGAGCAGGCAGTTGGCGTCTGGTGCGAGGTAGACGCGGACGACTTCCGCCTTCTTGTTGACGGCGTGATCGATGAAGCCGGGATCCTGGTGAGTGAAACCGTTGTGATCCTGACGCCAGACGTGACTCGACAGCAGGTAATTGAGTGATGCGATCGGCCGCCGCCACGGCAGGCCGCGCGTGACCTTCAACCACTTGGCGTGCTGGTTGAACATCGAATCGACGATGTGGGTGAATGCCTCGTAGGTGTTGAAGAGACCGTGCCGACCGGTCAGCAGATAGCCTTCGAGCCAGCCCTGGCACTGATGTTCGCTGAGGACTTCCATGACGCGGCCTTCCGGCGCGAGCCACTCGTCGCCAGGCACCGTGTCCGCGTCCCATTGACGATTGGTCGCGGCGAACACGGCATCGAGGCGGTTCGACACGGTTTCGTCCGGGCCGACGATGCGGAAGTTGCGACACGGCGCGTTGGCCACGATCACGTCCCGCAGAAAGCTACCCAGGACGCGTGTGTCCTCCGCATCGACCGCGCCCGGCGCCGTGACGGTCACCGCGTAGTCGCGGAAGTCCGGAAGCTGCAGATCCCGCAACAGCAATCCACCGTTAGCGTGAGGGTTCGCGCCCATGCGCCGGCTGCCAGTCGGCGCCAGCGTGGCGAGCGCCGGAACCAGCGCGCCGGTGGCGTCGAACAATTCCTCGGGACGATAGCTTCGCAGCCACGATTGCAGCTGCTCGAGATGCGCCGGATTCGATCGTGGATCGTTGAGCGGCACCTGATGGGCGCGAAATGTGCCTTCGATCTTGATGCCGTCAACCTCCTTCGGCCCGGTCCAGCCCTTCGGGCTGTTCAGCACGATCATCGGCCAGCGCGGTCGTATCGTGTTTCCGCCGCTTCGCGCGGCTTTCTGAATCTGACGGATGTCCGCGGCTACCTTGTCCAGCGTCGAGGCCATCAGTGCGTGCATCGTCGCCGGATCGCTGCCCTCGACGAAGTGCGGCGTCCAGCCGCATCCTCGCAGGAACTGTTCGAGTTCTTCGCGAGAGATGCGTGCAAGCACCGTCGGGTTGGCGATCTTGTATCCGTTGAGATGCAGGATCGGCAGCACCACGCCGTCGTGAACCGGATTCAGGAACTTGTTCGAGTGCCAGGCGGTCGCGAGCGGGCCGGTTTCGGCTTCGCCGTCACCGATGACGCACGCCGCGATCAGGTCGGGATTGTCCAGCACTGCGCCGACCGCGTGACTGAGCGAGTACCCGAGTTCGCCGCCTTCGTGGATGCTTCCGGGTGTTTCCGGCGCGACATGGCTGGGAATTCCTCCCGGAAACGAGAACTGACGAAACAGCAGTCGAAGTCCGCGCTCGTCGCGCGAGATCGCCGGATACACCTCGCTGTAGGTGCCCTCCAGGTACGTATTGGCGACGACGGCTGGGCCGCCGTGGCCGGGGCCGGCGACGTAGATCATGTCGAAGTCGTGCTCGTTGATGATCCGATTGAGGTGCGCGTAGATGAAGTTCTGCCCTGGGGTGGTGCCCCAATGCCCGAGCAGGCGCGGCTTGATGTGGTCGGCCAGCAGCGGCTCGCGCAGCAATGGATTGTCGAGCAGATAAATCTGTCCGACCGACAGGTAGTTGGCAGCGCGCCAGTAACCGTCGATGCGCTGGAGCAGGTCGAGTGTAGCAGTCATGGGTCTCCTGCGCCGTGTAAGGTGTAGGCTGCGCGAGCGATCATCAACTCTTCGTCGGTCGGAATGACCCGGACCGCGAGCGGTGTCTCAGTACGCGAAATGACCGACGCGTCCGCGCGGTTCGCGTCAGCGTCGAGATCGATGCCGAGGAATTGCAGTCCGTCGCAGATGCGAGCCCGGATCGGCGCCGAATGTTCACCGATGCCGCCGGCGAACACCAGCGTGTCGAGCCCGCCAAGCGCCGCTGCGAACGCGCCGATCCATTTCCTGATCTGGTAGCAGTAGATCGCGATGGCCAGCGCGCAGGGGCGACTGGTGTGCTCGTGCGCGAGCAGTTCGCGCATATCACTCGAGACGCCCGAGATGGCGACGAGACCGGCGTGATGGCTCAACAGATCCTCGATCTGATCGGGGGAGAATCCCTCGCTCCTGGCGATGTAGGTCACGATGCCCGGATCGAGATCGCCCGATCGCGTGCTCATCACGACACCGCCGAGCGGGGTGAATCCCATGCTGGTGTCGATGCAATGCCCGTGGCTCACGGCGGCAAGGCTCGAGCCGTTTCCGAGATGCGCCAGCACCACGTTCCCTTCCGCCGCTCGTCGGCCGGCGATGCGCTCCAGTTCCTCGAGCAGGAACGCGAACGACAGCCCGTGGAATCCGTAGCGGCGCACGCCCGCCTCATTGTACTTATCGGGAATCGGCAGCCGCCTGGCCACTTCCGGCAAGTCGTGATGGAAGCTCGTGTCGAAGCACACAAACTGTGGCACGCCGGGCCAGGCCTGACCGATCGTCTCGATCAGCGATAGTTCGTCGGGGAGGTGATTCGGCGCGAACGGAATGAGTGTCCTGAGATCGTTCAGCAAGGCGTCATCGACGCGCTGCGGATCGCAGTGATGCGGACCGCCGTGGACAATACGATGGCCGATCGCCGCAACCGTCGCGGACCCGCGCTGCCGCTCGGCCCATTCGAGCACCGTTGGTGCGCGGCCGGGCCCCGACACCTCGCTGCTGCCGCGACCGAGCGTGCGAGGCGACGGTTCGAAGGTAAACAAGCCGTACTTCACGGACGAGGAACCGGTGTTGACGCAGAGGACGGCGCGGCCGGTCGTCACAATGTCGTCACGATATCGTCACGGCGGACCTCACGACTTACCCCACTACTTACGTCACGACCGCGTCAGACGCGCTGGCTGATCGCCAGGATGTTGCCTTCGGTGTCCTTGAACCACGCGGTCCGGGCGCCGCCGGCGGTCACGATGCTGTTGCGCATCGGGAAGCCCGGCATGTCGTACTCCTCGAACCGCACGCCTCGCGACTTGAGGTCCGTCACTTCCGCTTCGACGTCGGCGACGGTCCAGAACGCCTGGCTCGCCTTCGAGGTTCCGGCGTTGGGCGTCGGGTAGAGGAACACGTCGGCGCCGCCGCATTCGTAAATCACGCCGCCGGCGTATTCCTGCTTCGGTCGAAGTCCCACCACGCCTTCATAAAACGATCGCGCGCGCGCGACGTCGCTCGCAGGGATGTAGGCACGAATCGGTGCGGCGCTCAACATGGATGCGCCTCAGCCTTTGGCCGCCGGAGCGAACTGTTTCATGAACGCCTCCTGACGCTGTTGCATCTCCTGCGGCGTCAGATCTTCCTTATGGCTCGCGATGGTCCAGCGGTAACCGTGCGGATCGGAGAACGATCCCGACCGGTCGCCCCAGAACTG
Source organism: Vicinamibacterales bacterium (assembly GCA_036489235.1). Taxonomy (GTDB): domain Bacteria; phylum Acidobacteriota; class Vicinamibacteria; order Vicinamibacterales; family CAVVIG01; genus CAVQFC01. The sequence goes on along the minus strand of DASXGC010000183.1, from coordinate 5,467 downwards.
ATCGGCCATCGCTCCCATTCCCGGCAGTACCGTGGCACCGGCCGCGACCGCGCGGTTGAAGAGCGCGTCGCAGTCCTCGACGTAGAGCCACAGCGACGCCGGCGAGCCGCCGAACGCTTTCGGCCCCTTCCCGCCCATCATTGGATCGTTCACCATGATTCGAGAATCGCCGATGCGGATTTCGGCGTGCATGATTTTGCCGTCCGGCCCGCTGGCGCGAGCGACTTCTTCGGCGCCAAGCGCTTTCTTGTACCAATCGATTGCTTCCGCCGCGTTGTCGAGCGTCAACGCCATCGTCACCGTGTGATACCCGTCGGGCACAGCCTTCTTTGCCTTCGCCATTTGCGGCCTCCTCTCGAGAACAGATAACACTGCATTCTCGGTGACGGCTGGCCGGCGGCGCAAGCTGGTGAAAACGGCACGGCGGGTGCTACTGTGTGGCTGAGCTGCGGAGCTGGAACTGAGATGTGGCGCCGGCTCGGGGAGGAAGGCGAGATTCGCGATGCCACCTCGTCACGCTACCGTTACATGGTCGCGAAATCCGTCTCCCTGGAACGCCAGCAGTAGCCCGAGAAAACGCGCACGAGCCTGGCCGAAACGGTGGTCACAGACGGCAGTCGCCGGCGCTCCGCGAATCCGTGCCTATTAGGTCCCGGGCGAGCGGTCTTCACACCCAGTGAAACGTCCGTACTGTTTCGCTCACCACTGTGATGGACGTTCCCGTACCGGGGACGTCGCCAGCAGGGAGGCGGCCATGGTGCGGAGATTCCTACTCGGAGCGGGCGTAGCCGTCGGTGTCGGATTGGTGGCAGGCGTGCTGGCTGTGGGCCGGCCTGCGCTGGCGGACGAGGGTGACGCCACGCTGCTCGCATCACGGGACGCGAGCGGCGAACTGCGGACGCTCGACGTGAACGGCCCGCTGGACCTGAACAATCCGTTCTTCCAGGACCTGGGCACGAACGGCCGCAGCTGCTTCTCCTGTCACCGCCCGGAGCAAGGCTGGACCATCACTCCGAAGTCGGTGCGCCAGCGTTTCGACGATACCCGGGGGTTGGATCCGATCTTCCGCAACAACGACGGCTCCAATTGCCCGGGCGCGGATATCTCCACGCTGTCCAAGCGCCGCACCGCGTTCAGCCTGCTCCTGAACCGGGGCCTGATTCGCATCCCGGAGGACATGCCGATCGGCGCCGAGTTCGCCATCGACAGCGTCGACGACCCCTACTCCTGCAACGTCCCGCTGACCGGCGTGTCGGTTTTCCGCCGGCCGCTCCCCTCGACCAACGTGGCGTTCCTCACCGCGATCATGTGGGACGGCCGAGAGTCGTCTGCCACGACCACAATCCTGCAGGACCTCGCGAAGCAGGCGGACGATGCCACCACCATCCATGCCCAGGCTTCGCTGCATCTGACACCGGCCGAACAGCAGGCGATCGTCTCGTTCGAGATGGGCTTGTATACGGCGCAGGCCCGCGACGATCGCGCCGGGTCGCTGCACGCAGACGACGCCTACGGCGGTCCGCGCTATCTCTCAAAGCTGCCGTTCTTCATCGGGATCAACGATCCGGTTGGCCTGAATCCAAGTGGCACCGCGTTCGACCCCAGCGCCTTTACGCTGTTCGCGTCCTGGTCGGCCAGCAAAAACGGTCACGACGCGGCCGCCAGGGCGCGTGCCTCGATCGCGCGCGGTGAGGTGTTGTTCAACACCAAGCCGATCGTGATCACCGGCGTCGCCGGCCTCAACAACTTCACGTTTGCCAGCGGTGTCACCGTTCCCGATCCGTTCACCGGCAATTGCACCACTTGTCACGACACGCCGAATGTCGGTGACCACTCGGTCAAGGCGCCGCTGAACATCGGACTGGCCGATGCGTCGCGTCGCACTCCGGACCAGGCGCTCTACACCCTGCGCCGTCTCTCGACTGGTGAGACCACCACCACGACCGATCCGGGCCGCGCCATGATCAGCGGTAAGTGGGCGGACATCGGCAAGTTCAAGGGACCGATTCTGCGCGGCCTCGCCGCCCGTGCGCCGTACTTTCACAACGGTTCTGCCGCCTCGATCGAGGACGCCATCGACTTCTACGTCACGCGCTTCAACATCGTCCTGACGCCGCAGGAAAAGGCTGACCTCGCGGCATTTCTCCGCGCGCTGTAGGAGGGGCCGCGGGCGAACTGCCATTGAGTCTGGCAAGTGGCGATCGGGCCGAGATTTTGAGCGCCGGCGCGTACACGACCAGTTATGCTTCGGGCTTCAACGGCTTCCCGTTGCTGAGGACCTACTGCGTGTGGGTGCTACCGGCACGGCGAAGGCTACGTGAAGATCGGAGCGCTGGTTCGTGTTCACACTGCTGGTCGTCCTGGCGGCCCTCGCGTTCAGCGTTGGCGGCTACTGCATGAAGCTCTCGGCCGGGTTGACTCGTCCCCTGCCAAGCGTGCTGCTGTTCGCCCTGTTCGGCCTCGGCGCTGCACTGCAGACGCTCGCCATGCGCGATGAGCCGATGAGCGTCACCTACATCGTGGTGTTGGGGCTCGAAGCGGTGACAGCTTACGCGCTCGGCGCAATCTTCCTCAACGAACACAGCTCGATCACAAAAATGTCAGGAGTCGCGCTGGTGGTCGCCGGCATCATCCTGCTCAGAATGAGCGGACGCTGAACACGAGAGCGCCGCAGGTCTCAGGTGTGTTGACAATCGCCCGGCTTGGGACACAATCACCCCCACGGAGGATTCGTGGCGCCAACGCTGAGGCCGTTGTCGGTCGGTGAACTGCTCGATCGAACCTTCACCTTTTATCGCCGTCGCTTCGTTCTGTTCGTCGGCATCGCCGCGATTCCGAGCGCGGTCGCTCTGGCATTTCAGGTCGGACGCCTCTACGGCGCATTTTCCACCAGCGTGGCTACGACGGTGGTACTGGGGCTGGTGTCGCTGATCGTTTCGGTCGTGACCGGCACCTTCGTGCACGGTGCGACGGTTGTCGCCGTCTCCCAGCTGCAGCTCGAACAGGACACCAACATCGCCGAAGCGTTCGCGGCGATTCGCCCCCTCGTCGGCGAACTGTTCATCATCGGCTTGAATGTCGGTGTGCGTGTGATGCTGGGCCTGCTGCTGCTGATTGTGCCGGGCATCATCCTGGCGCTCAGCTACTCGGTGGCGGTCCCCGTCGCGATCCTCGAAGGGACCACCGTCTCGGAGTCGCTGACCCGCAGCTCAGACCTGACACGCGGCGGCCGGGGACGGATTTTCGTCATTTACTGTCTGTTCTTCGTGCTGACGATGGTCGGCGGAGCGTTCTGGCCGGTGATCACGGGAGCTATTGCGGCGGCCCGGTCGGTGCCGTTGAATTACGCTCACCTGCCAATGTGGGCGCAGCTGGTGTCGCAATTCGGCGCCTTCGTCACGCAGTCCCTGATCGGCCCGATTACGACCATCGCCCTCACCCTGGTGTACTACGACCAGCGTGTTCGCAAGGAAGCGTTCGATCTCCAGCACATGATGGACGAGCTCGACGCGTCGCCCCAGTCGACATGATCCGCCCGAGCGATGTCTGGATCGCAACCGCACTGCTGATCGGCGGTGCGCTCGCGGCTGCCGCCAGCCCTCCCGAACAGAACGATCGCCCACTCTCGGTGAGCGAATACGTGGCGCGGCTCGATCGGTTGGCGGACGCGGTCAGCGGTGGATCCGACGCCGCCGCACGAGGCGTCCCGAGCGGTCAGGACCTGTCCGGAGTCGTCCGCGTCGAGGCCGATACCCGCGTCTTCGACATTTCGACCGCATCGATCCAGGGCGAGCTTCGCGCCTGGCGGTTGCAACCGGATGCGGCCGTGCGACAACGCCTCCTGAACGATCTGCAATTCCGGCGATCGGAAGCCGAGCGCTTCGAGCAGCCGGCGGTCGAGCGTTCGAGGGAACAGGCGATCTTGCGCGACGTCTTGAGTGCGCGCGAATTTGCCGGGCGCCAAGGTCCGGGCTGGAGCGATCGACTTCGCCAGCGTTTCCTGCAGGCACTCGTCAGACTCTTCTCGTCCCGTCCGTCGTCGATTGCGACCATCGGCAGCGTCATCGTCTACGGACTCGTCGCGCTTGCGCTGGTGGTGCTGGCCCTTGCCAGCTATCGATTCATCCAGCGATCCAGCCGCATCGAAATCGCGCCACCGAACCGCACGATCGCCCGGCTCCGGGATTGGACACAGTGGTTGGCCGATGCTCAGGCGATGGCCGGACAACGACGTTGGCGCGAGGCGATCCATTTCACCTACTGGTGTGCCGTCGCCTTCCTCGAGGACAAGGGCGCCTGGCGTCCCGACCGTGCGCGTACGCCGCGCGAATACCTGCGGCTGTTGTCCCCGTCCACGGCAGAGCGGGAATCGCTGGGTGCGCTGACCCGGGACTTCGAGAGGATCTGGTACGGGTACGCGACCGCGGATCAGGCGGCGTTCGAAGGGGCCGTCGCCAGGCTGCGCCAGCTGGGATGCCCGGCCGCATGAACGTCACCGATCGCACCCTGCTGCTCGCAGCGACGTTCGGCGCGTTGCTGCTCGTCGTCGTCGCCGCCGTCTTTGGTTCCGGCGGCGACACCACCGAGAGTCCAACGACCTACTCGAGCGGATCGGGCGGAGCGAAGGCACTCTACCTGACTCTGAAGTCGGCACACTATCCGATCGTCCGCTGGGAACGATCGCTCCGCGAACTGCCCGCCGGCGCGAACGCGACGCTGATCCTCGCCGAGCCGATCGGCGCGGCCGGCACCACCGAGCGGGCCGCGGTGAAGGATTTCCTCGAACGCGGAGGCCGCGTCATTGCGACAGGAGTATCCGGCGCCTCGTTTCTGCCGAATCGCCGCGTCATGCCGGATCCGATCGCCGGGATGACCTGGACTCGCGAACTGGCGCGCTCACCATCGCTGGCCGCCCGCGCCGCGCCTGAGATCACGCTGGCGCCGCGAGCCTATTGGCAGGACCAGGCGGCAGTGATGCCGCTGTACAGCGATCGCGACGACAACGATGCGCTACGGGTGGTGCAATTCAAAGTCGGCAAGGGCGAAGCATCGTGGTGGGCCTCGGCAACGCCGCTCACCAATGCCGGCATCACCGAACCGGGCAATCTCGCTTTCGTGTTTGCTAGTCTCGGCGATCCGCGGCGGGCGATACTCTGGGACGAATACTTTCAAGGTCACCGGCCGCCGTCAGCGACCTCCGTCTTCGCGTTGCCGTCCACCTGGGCGTGGCTGCCCTTGTTCCTTGGGGCAGCGGCTCTCCTTGCGACCTACTCGAGGCGGAGTGGTCCGATCGTCGTTCCCGCCGGAGAGAGCCGGTTGTCGCCGCTCGAGTTCGTCCGCACGCTCGGGTCGCTGTACCAGAAGGCCGGCGCCGCCGCGGTGGCCGTCGACATCGCATATCAACGATTCCGCTACGGCGTCGGCAGACGCTTCGGCATCGCCGGCGCTGACTCACCCGATGTGCTGG
>DASXGC010000276.1:0-22673 GCA_036489235.1 Vicinamibacterales bacterium | reverse complement strand
TTGCCGCCCAAGTCGTGGTGTCTGCGCCCGCGGCCGGTCAGACCGACGCGGTTCGGGCCGTTCACGAGCGCACCGAGAGTAAAGACGGTGACGACGCCACGCAAGAGGCGGCGGTCGTCAACGTGAGCAACCCTTTTAGCGACTGGGAGCGGCGGTCATCGCTTGTGGTCGCGGCGGTGGTTGCGGCGCAGGCGTCGCTGATTGTCGCGCTGTTCTGGCAACACTCGAGGCGGCGCCGTGCCGAACAGCAGCTGCGCGCGAGCGAAGACCGCTACGTCGAGGCGGTCGAGGCGCAGACCGACCTCGTCTGCCGCTTCCTCCCCGATGCGACCCTCACGTTCGTGAACGACGCGTATTGCCGATTCGTCGGCAGAACACGCGAAACACTGGTCGGGCGGACGTTCACGGAGCTGGTGCCACTCGACGATCGCATTCCGGTCCTGCAGGAACTCGAATCGTTCGTCCGTCAGCCGCGCACCGACTCGTTCGAGCACGCGCTGACTCGGCCCGACGGCTCGCTGGGATTTGTCGAGTGGGTCGGGAGCGTCCTGACCGATCCGACCGGTGCAGTCGTGGAACTGCAGACCATCGGTCGCGACATCACCGATCGGCGATTGGCCGAGGATCAGCTCGCGGCCCACAAGGCACGCACCCACGCCCTGTTGTGTGCGCTGCCGCATCTGACCTTCGCGCTGACCCGTGATGGCGTCTACCTGGATTATTACGCCAAGGATCCGCGCGATCTGTTCGTGCCTCCGGAACAGTTTCTCGGCAAGAACATCCGTGAAATCATGCCGCGCGAGATCGCCGACAAAATGACCGTGGCGTTTGACTCACTCGGCGACGGTCCCGAGCCGGTCATTGTCGAATACTCGCTGCCGCTCGCAGGCGAGGAGCGGCATTTCGAGGCACGGTTGATTGCGTATGGGCCCGATCGCATCCTCAGCGTTGTCCGAGACATCACCAGTCGCCGCCGGAACGAGGCCGCGCTGATGCAGCATGCTGAGAGTCTGCGCGCCAGCCACGAGCGCATCAAGGATCTGGCGGGCCGGCTGATCGCCAGCCAGGAGGCCGAGCGGCAGCGCATCGCCCGCGATCTTCACGACGATCTCAGCCAGAAACTGGCGTTGTTGAACATCGACATCGACCTGCTGGCGCGAGGGGCGCTGGCGCCGGGCGGCGAGTGGTCGGCGCGCGTCCGGACGATTTCGCGCCGCACCCGCGAGATTGCTTCGGATCTTCACCGGCTGTCGCACGAGCTGCACCCGACCAAGCTGCAGGTCCTGGGGCTGGTCGCCGCGGTCCAGAGCGTGTGTCACGACGTGTCGAATCAACATGAGATCAGCGTCGAGTTCGCGCACGAGGGCGTGCCCAAGAACGTGCCGGTGCCGGCGTCGTTGTGTCTCTACCGCATCACCCAGGAGGCGCTGCACAACGTCGTGAAACACAGCGGCGCGAAGCACGCGGCCGTGCGGCTCTCGACCCAGAATAACTTCCTGTATCTCGAGATCGCCGACCAGGGAGTTGGATTTACATCGTCCGGTTTCGAGAATAGCGGTCTCGGACTGGTGAGCATGCGCGAGCGCACCAATTTCCTCGGTGGCCGGTTTGTCATCCACTCAGCGCCAGGGCTCGGGACCCGCCTCGGCGTCCGCATCCCGCTCGATGCCGCCATCGGCGACGTTCCGTACGTGGCGGCTGAATCCGCGTAGCTACCCGGTCACACTTCGCGACGCGGCCGTCGCCCGTCATCTGCTTGCCGAATTCGCATAGCTGAGCCCGCAACCGACCGGCTACAACCGGTACCTGTATGAGTGCCGAACCTGACGCCGCCACGCGACTGCGCCGCGCGCTTTCGCCGTTGCTGCGGACCGACGAGTTCCATCCTCTATCGTCCACGGTTCGTGTCGAGTACGCGGCTGCATCTCATTCCGGACTTGGTCCGGACAACAACGAAGATCACTATCTCGTGGGACGTTTGAGCCGGACGCAGACGATGCTCGCGAGCAGCCTGTCCAGCGCCGAATTACCGGGCGACTTCGAGGAATACGCCTACATGATGGTGGTCGCTGACGGTCTCGGCGGCAAGGGCTCCGGCGGCGTGGCGAGCCGGCTCGCGCTCAGTACGCTGGCGCATCTCGCGCTGCATTTCGGCCGATGGAATGTGCGCGTCGACGCTCGAACTGCCACCGAAGTGATGGAGCGCGCCGAATGGTTTTATCGCCGCATCCACGAGGTGGTCAGGGAACGTGGCGCCGGAAAGTCCGAGCTTAGCGGCATGGCGACCAGCATGACCGCCGCGTATACCGCCGGCGACGAGCTGTTCGTGGCTCACGTCGGCCATTCCCGCGCGTATCTGTTCCGCCAGGGCGATCTGACACTGCTCACGCGCGATCAGACACTCACCAAGCGGTTGGCCGAGAGCGGACGTCCCGAGCCGGTCCAGGTCGGCACTGAGGATCTCGGTCACATCCTGACCGACGCCATGGGCGGACACATCCCGTCGCCGCGAATCGAAGTGGAGCACTATCGGCTCCTCAACGGCGACTGCCTGTTGCTGTGTTCCGACGGCCTGTCGGACGCGGTTGACCATGACCGGATCGCCGAAGTCCTGATGCAGCGCCGGAACCCGAACGAACAGTGTCAACGGCTCATCGATCTGGCTGTTGGCGGCGGCAGCAACGACAACGTCACTGTCGTCCTCGCGCAGTACGTCATCCCGCGATCGTGACGCGGGCGATCGCCCGCGTCCGCTCAGACGATGTGGTTCTTGATCGCGAACTGAATCAGTTCCGCCGTGGTCCGGATCTTCAGGTGCTCCATGATCCGGTACTTGTGGAAGGCGACCGTGCGCGGTGTGATGTTCAGGATCGCCGCCACTTCCTTCATCGAGTGCCCTTCCGCGACCAGCTGAATGACCTCGCGCTGACGCGAGGTCAACTGCGGCGTCGCTTGGCCCGAATCCCGCCAGTGGAGAATCGATCCGAACAGCCCCTCGGTGACCAGCGGGGTCACGTAGGACCGGCGCTTCATCACTTCGCGAATCGCGGTGTGCAGTTCCGACGCAGCCGAGCGCTTGAGGAGATAGCCGGACGCGCCGGCGCGAAAGGCTTCGGCCGCCAGATCGGGATCCTCGTTCATGGTGAGGAAAATGATCCGCGTGTCCGGCAACAGTTCCTTCAGTTGACGCGCCGCGTCGATGCCGTTCAACAGCGGCATCGCGACGTCGACGACGACGACGTCCGGTCGCAGTCGGCTGGCCTCGGTCAGCAGCGCGCGGCCATCGGACACGGCGCCGACGATATCGCAGTCATCGACCAGCAGCTTCTGAAGCGCTTCGAGCAGCAGGGTATGGTCGTCGGCAAGCAGAACGCGCGGCCGGCTCATTCGATTGGTTCCTCGCGTGGGGAGCGCTGACGCAGGTGGGGTGGCAAGTTGATCAGTTCGCATAAATAGAAGCCGCGATTGTAGCTCCGAAGGTTGACGCAGCACAGCACGGCGGCAGAGTACGAAAACCCGCGGGCCGACACTATGCGCTTTCGGAGGGGCAGCACCGCCAGACACCTGTCATAAAGACTAGTTAGTGGCTTCATTTCGGGTCGGTATTGTTGGTAGTTTTCCATGCCAGCGCTGGCTTTACCGCCAGTTCATTGACCGTTGAAAGTCTGACAATCATCGCTGCTGATGCGAACCGTACCGCCAGCGACGGCGATCGTCGAGTCCAAAGCTATAAATAACGTGGGATCGATGGCTTCGGCCATGGCTGACGGACTGCGCGGCGAGTACGTCCAGCTGGAGTCCAAACCGTTTTCCGCACGTTGGGCGGTAGTCCGGATTCCCGGTATCGTCGTCCAGTTCGGGCGCGAGGACATCGCCGTGGTCCGGCGTGTGCGCGTGCCCGTGGATCGCTGGTCGTTCGTCATTCCCCTCGTCGTCCCCGGCTCCGCTCGCTGGAACGGCTGCGCGATCAGGGGCGGCGAGTTGATCGTGTGCGCGCCGAAATCCGAGAGCTACGCGTTCGACCCGGGCGGCATGCGTTTCGTGACGATCAGCGTGCCGGTTCGGGCGGCCGGCAGCCTGGCGGTTGCGTCGCGCGGCCTGGTCATGAATGGCCAGACCAGCGTGCTGCGCCCGTCGCGGAGCGAGTTCTTCGCGCTGCGTGAGGAACTGACGGCCATGGACCGGTCGATCGATGGATTCACCGGCCGGCACGAGTGGCACGAGGCGCCGGTGCTGGCAGGTCTGTCCGCCCGGCTGCTTGCCTGCATGAGCGCGACGCCGTGCGTCCGCCTCATCGGCGGCTCGGGCCGCAGTCCCATCGTCCGCCGCGCTGAGGACTTTTTCCGACGGCACGTCGGCGAGCCGGTGTCGATCGCGCAGTTGTCGGCGATCGCCGGCGTCAGCGAGCGCAGTCTGAGAAATGCCTTCTACCACGTCTACACGATCGGTCCCAAGCGCTACCTGAAGCTCTGGCAGCTGCACCAGGTCCACCACGCGTTGCAGGCGGACGATCGCGCCGACTCCACCGTGACCGACGTGGCGACACTGCACGGCTTCTACGAACTCGGCCGCTTCGCGGGCGAGTACAAGGCCCTGTTCGGCGAAGCGCCGAGCCACACCCTGCAACGGGCTCGCGGCCGGATTGGGCCGAGCGCCGTCGGCGCCGCGTAGCCACTCGAACGATCGGCCACACCGCCGGCCACCCGGCCGTCGCGTTTTCATCTAAGCTCTCGAGACAAGGCGGAAACGACCAATGGCTCTCAACGACTACGTCACCCTGGGGCACTCCGGTTTACGCGTCAGCCCGCTGTGTCTGGGCGCGATGACTTTTGGCGAGGACTGGGGCTGGGGATCGAGCGTCTCCGAGTCCGAGGCGATCATCGCGAGCTATCTCGAGCGCGGCGGCAACTTCATCGACACCGCCAACCTCTACACCAAAGGACATTCCGAAAAGATCATCGGCGACTTCGTCGGCCGCGACCGCGCCAAGCGCGACCGCGTGGTCATCGCCACCAAGTTCTTCGGCAACCTCTACCCTGGCGATCCCAATGGCGGCGGCGCCGGGCGCAAGGCGATCGCCGCGTCGTGTGAGCAGTCGCTCCGTCGGCTGCAGACCGACTACATCGATCTCTACTGGATGCACTGCTGGGATCGTTTCACTCCGATCGAAGAGACGATGCGCGCGCTCGACGATCTGGTGCAGGCGGGGAAGGTCCGCTACATCGGCTTCTCCGATACGCCGGCATGGAAGGTGTCCCAGGCACAGACGATCGCACGCTTCCGCGGCTGGACGCCGCTGGTCGCGCTGCAGATCGAGTACTCGTTGATCGAGCGGACCGTGGAGGGCGAGTTGATTCCGATGGCGCTCGAGATGGGCCTCGGCGTCACACCGTGGTCGCCGCTGCGCGGCGGCGCGCTCTCCGGCAAGTACACGCGCGAAAACGCCGGCACCATGAAGGCGGATCGCGGTGAGCGCGTGACCCAGTTCCTGAACGAGCGCTCCTACCGGATCATCGACGAGCTGGCTCGAATCGCGAAGGCGCACCAGACGACATCGGCCGCTGTCGCGCTGGCGTGGGTGCAGCAGCGTCCGGGCGTCGCTTCGACGATCATCGGTGCGCGCCGGCTCGACCAGCTGCAGCAGAATCTTGCCGCGCTCGATCGGAGGTTGTCCGCCGAAGAAGTGACCGCGCTCGACGCGCTGTCAGAGCCGACACTGGACTTTCCCGCGGCCTTTCTGAAAAGTTCCATGTCGTTCATGCATGCCGGGGCGACGGTGAACGGCGAACCGTCGATGACGTTCCCGATGGTGCCGAAAACCGACGCCGAACGCTATTAGGTCTTCTCGAGACGCTTGGCAAGAACGAGCAGGCGCTCCGCGACCACGTTGATCTGGAACGCGTTCGCGGGTCGCCGGTAGAAGGCATCGAAGTCGCGGTCGGTCACTCGCTCGAGCGCGAGGATCTCCCGCGTCTTGCGGACCTGCGGTCCGAACTGGACTTCGAACAACTGCGCGGTCTCGGCTTCATAGAGGAGGACACGTTGCACGTCGCGGTCCCAGGTGGCGGGCGCGGGTTTCGGCGGTGCCTGACGCGCGCGTTCACGCAGGAACAGCTCCATGTCGCCCGACAGCTCGACGATCCGAAGGTGAAGCTCGGTCTTCTGTTCGAGCACGAGATAATCGAACATCTTCTCGTGTACCCAGAGCCTGCCGCTGTACCAGGCCATGCCGGTCGACACCAGCAGAACGACGACCAGCAGACGATGTTCGCGGTCGAATTCCTGGCGCGAGCTGACGGCGGCCGTCACGATCGTCGCGATCACGAGGATGGCGTCGAGCGTGAGGTAGCGATCGGCGATGCCGACCGCCGGCGGCGTCAGTCGCGCCGCGGCAATCACGACGATGAACAACCCGAGGATCGCAGCGGCGACCGGCACTTTCCAGGACGCTGACATGCTTCGAACAGCTTACCCTCGTGCGATCATGCCTTCGGTACCGTCACCGTTTTGTCACGGCCACGTCCCCCCTGTGACACCTTCGTGTTGTCTGATGAGGTGTGTCTGTTCGGAGCTCGAACGTCAGGGGCCGGTTGATGTCTCCGATTGTCGCGGACTGGGCCGCGTCGTTTCGCGAGGTCTATCAACAAACGGGCATGAACCTGCCACAATCGTTGATCATGTTCTCCATGGAAATGATGCGACGAGGCTGGCGAGCCGCCCGGCGGGTGCGATGACGCGCCTTGCGGCGTGTCTGATGTCTCTTACCTTGATCGCGACCGTCAGGGCAGCACCCGCGGTTCCTGACCTGTCCGGCGCGTGGACACTCAATCGCGCCGCCAGCGATCTGCCGACCGAAGCCGGCTTCGATCCTGACTATCACGACAGCACCGGATCAACGTCCGGCGGCCGGTCAGGTGGTTCGGGCGGCGGCAGAGGCGGTCGCGGCGGCGGCGGGGGCGGCGGCTCGACGGGAATCGGCTCGGGCGCGATCTCCACGAAGTTTGAAAGCCCTGAGGACAGTCAGAAGATCAAGGAACTGGTCGCTGAGGTAACCCACCCACCGCAGACGCTTACGATTGCGCAATCAGCCACCGCGATCACAATCACGGATCCCGAGGGCAAGAGCCGCACGTTTCGAATCAACGGCAAGGAAGAAACCATTCGACTGGACGCCGGACCGATTGGCGTCGTCACCAAGTGGGAAGGAGCGCAGCTCGTGATCCACTACGTCGTGGAAAAGGATCGCGAGCTGCGTGTCGGACTCTCGCGCGCCGCAGACGCACGCCGCCTGACCGTCACGTCGCAGTTTGCCGAGAGAGGCCGCGGCGAGACAATCAAGCGAGTCTACGAGTAACTACTTCGCCTGTTTCTGATACAGGCCGATCGTCTCCGTCGTGCCAAGAACGTGTCCGGTCATCGCTTTCTCGACATCGGCGCGGCTGGCGCCCTGCGCCACGCCGATCGTTTCGACGTCGAGCGCGGACAATTTGAAGTGGTAGTGATGCGCGCCGGTCGGCGGGCAGGGTCCGCCGTAACCGGGACGGCGGAACCCGCTGTTCGCTGACACGCCGACCGAGCCCACCGCGAATCCTTCCGGCAGCTGCAGCGTCGCCGCCGGAATGTCCGCCAGCACCCAGTGCGTGAACCCTCCCGGCATTGGCACGTCAGGGTCGTCCATGATCAACACGAAGGACTTCGTCCCGGCCGGAGCATCCTTCCATGTCAGCGCCGGAGATGGCGCCGTCTGGCCGGCGTCACAGGTGAACTTTGGCGGGATGTTGCCGCCGTCGGTGAACGCCGGGCTGGAAATCGAAAATGCCGCGGCCGCGATGAGAATCCCAAGCATGGTGTGCGCTCCTATTCAGCTTGCAGCGCCCGCGTCGGATCGATCGATGCCGCGCGGCGCGCCGGAATCGCACTGGCCACCAGCGCGACGCCCAAGAGTGTGGCGACGACGGCGACGATCGTCAAGGGGTCGGTACGCGTGACGCCGAACAGCTGACTGCTGAGCACGCGGCTCGCAGCAAGCGCCGCGACGACGCCGACCACCACGCCGATTGCGACCGGCTTCAGCGCCTGCGCCAGAATCAGCACGACGACGCTGCGGCGGCTGGCGCCCAGCGCGATGCGCACGCCGATTTCCTGCGTGCGCTGACTGACGAAATACGCGATCACGCCGTAAATGCCGCCAGCTGCAAGCAGCAATCCGATGCCGCCGAGCAGCGACAGCAGCAGCGTGTTGAACCGCGACTCCGACAGCGTGCGGTCGATCCGCTGATCCATCGTCTTCACATCGAACAGCGGCAGGTCCGGATCCACCCTGGCGATGGCGGCGCGCACCGGCTCGGCGAGCCGCAACGGATCGCCATCGGTTTTGACGACGACATAGAACGTACGGAACCAGTGCCACGCCGCTTGCGGCGCCTGTGCCAGCGGCAGATAGAACTCGGGACGTGGACCGATCGACGGGCCTTGCGAGCGAAGATCGGCGGCAACGCCGATCACCGTTTTCCAGTTGTGACCGCCTTCAGGTCCCGGCTCGCAGCAGTCGATTCGCTTGCCGATGGGATCCTGGCCAGGAAACGCCTTTGCCGCGAGTGCGACGCTGACGATCATCACCTTCTCGCCGCCGGCGCGGTCGTCGTCGGTGAATCCGCGTCCCTTGACGATCGGGGTCCGCATCGTTTTGAAAAAGCCGGGCGTGGTCAGGTGCAGCACGCTCGGCACGAGGTGGGTGATGACCGGTTCTGGCGCGCCCTCGGGAAACAAACCGTTGCCGCCACCGCCGCCGCCCATCGCCACGTACTGGGTCACGGTCGATGCCGTGACGCCCGGCAACTGCGCTGCCGCTTCGTTGATCCGCCGCAGCACGTCGCTTTCGCGCACCGGGTCGGTGTAGACGGCGTCCGGCAGCGTGAAGCGCGCTGTCAGCACGCCGGCAGACTCGAAGCCGAGCGGCACCTGCTCGCGCGCGATGGCGCTGCGAATCAGCAGTCCCGCGCCGAACAGCAAAAGCAGCGACAGCGCGACTTCGGCGACGATCAGGCTGACGCGAACGCGATCGCGAAAACCGCCGCCGCTGGCGCCCCGACCGCCGTCACGCAGCGAGCGTTGGACATCCGATCGCGCCAGCCGCAGCGCCGGCGCCAGGCCGCACAACACGCTGCTCAGGAAGGCGAGCGCGATGGCTACGACGAGAGCCGCCGGATCGATTCGCGCCCGCTCGATACGCGGTACGCCGGGCGGCGTCCACGCGACGAGCGCGAGGATGGCCCAATGCGCGATCGCCACGCCTGCAGCGGCTGCAGCCAAGGCGAGCACGACGCTTTCGGTGAGCAACTGCCGGATGATGCGTCCGCGACCGGCGCCGAGGGCGGTGCGCACCGCAATCTCGCGACCGCGTGCAGCACCACGCGCCAGCAGCAGATTGCCGACGTTGCTGCAGGCGATCAGCAGAATGACGGCGACCGCGCCAAACAGCACGATCAAACGAGCGCGATAGTCGCCGACGAATTGTTCGCCGAACGGACGCGTCGCGAACGTCAGGCCCGTGCAGTCCTGCGGAAAGTCGTGCTGATTGCGGACGGCGACGGCTTCGAGGTCGCGCTGCAGCTGCTCACGCGAGACGCCAGGCTTCAGCCTGCCGTAGACCTCCAGGTGATGCTCGTCGTGCAGCACCCGCTGCTGCGGCGTGAATGCGATCGGTGTCCACAGATCTTCGGTGTCGGTCGAAAGATCGAACGACGCGGGCATGACGCCGACGACGGTGTAGTTGACGCCGTTCATCCGGATGTCGCGGCCGACGATGTCGCCGCGCCCGCCCAACTGACGCGCCCACAGGTGATGACTCAACACCACGACACGCTCGTTGCCCGGTTGATCTTCCTGTGACGTGAATGTGCGCCCAAGCTCGGGACGCGCGCCCATCACGTCGAAGAAGTTCGCTGTCACCGTGGCGGCGACCACGCGTTCCGGCGAGACGCCGTCGGCCAGATTGAAGTTGAGAAAATTCGCCGCCGCCAGGCCTTCGAGCGAATTGACCGTGCCGGCCGCGGCGTCGATGTAATTGCCGGCCGACATGCTCGACAGATTGCCCTGATAGACCTCGCCGACGACCAGCAATCGCTCCGATTCACGGAGCGGCAGCGGGTGCAGCAGCACGGCGTTCAGCAGGCTGAAGATCGCGGTGGTGCCGCCGATGCCCAGCGCAAGGGTCAGGATCGCGACTGCTGCAAAGCCCGGATTCTTGCGGAGCTGACGGAACGCGAAGACGATGTCCTGCGCCAGTTCGCCGGCGTATTGCCAACGTTGCATCGTGCGGTTCCTTTTTGTGCCGAGGGTTCGAAGTTGATCGCGGGTTGCGTCGAGGTTGCCCACGCGGCGCCTCGCTTCCCGTCGTGCCGCGGATGGTTCCCAGCCGCGTTCCACGAGATCGCGAACCCGCATCTCGAAATGGAATGCCAGCTCCTCGTCGACTTCGTCGCCGACTCGCGGACGCCAGAAGACACGGCCAAACGGATTCATCAGTTCACGGCTCGTCAGTTCAGGGCTCGATCAGCACTCTCGAGATCGCCGCAGCGAAGCGGACCCATTCCTCGGATTGCGTGGTGAGCTGCCGCCGCCCCTTCGCTGTGATCCGGTAGAACTTGGCGCGGCGGCCAAGGTCGGAGAGGCCCCATTCGGCGTCGACCCAGCCCTTCCGTTCCATTCGATAGAGGGCGGGGTACAACGAGCCCTCCTCGATTTCGACGACGCCGTCGGTCGAGTCCTCGAGGGCCCGGGCGATGGCGTAGCCATGCCGGCGCCCCCCGGAGAGGACCTTCAGGACCAGTGTATCGAGCGTACCGTGCAGCAGTTCGGTGGTGTTGGCCTTGTTGGCGGTGGTCATCTGATGCCTAGATAGTCAAGGTATCAGGCTTAGACGTGGCCGCCACCCGAATGGTTCTCCCTACGTACCGGCCGTGATCACGCCGATACGATTGAGGGCTGAAATTCTGGCCGACTGCCGACTGATTCAGGGACGGCTGACTGGGGACTGAGTGTGTTGCGCGCGTACGGACTGAGCGACAAAGGGCTGGTCAGGCCCACCAATGAGGACTGCTTCGCGATTCAGGAGGAGCTTGGACTTCTGGTGGTCGCCGACGGCATGGGCGGCCACAACGCCGGCGAAGTGGCGGCTCGTCTTGCCGTGGAAACGGTGGTCGAGACAGTCCGCAACGGCGGCGCCGAGCCGGCGGAATGGCCGTTTGGCTTCGACCCGGCGTTGTCGCGCAACGGCAATCTGTTGCGCACCGCGGTGCACAACGCCAATGCCCGGATTCTCGAAACTGCGACGGCAGACCCTCAGTACGCCGGCATGGGCACGACGGTGGTGGCGGCGCGCATCGACAACGGCACCATCGCAATTGCGCACGCCGGCGACAGCCGCCTCTATCTCTTCGCAGCCGGTCGGGTGCGCCCGATGACCCAGGACGATTCGTGGATGGCGACCGTCCTGGCACACGATCCTCCTGTTGACGCACTGCTGCTGCAGCATCATCCGATGCGGAACGCGCTCACCAACGTGGTGGGATCCCGCGCGCGGACCGACGTGCATGTCGCTGAAGCGCCGCTCGCCGGCGGTGAACTGCTGTTGCTGACGACCGACGGCGTGCACGGTGTTCTCGATGACCGCCGGATTGGGGAGTTGCTGCAGGCGGAGGAGGATCCGGCCGCGATTGCGAAAAATCTGATCGCGTCGGCGCTGGCGCGCGGCAGCCGGGACAACTGTACGGCTGTCGTCGCGCGCTATCGATGAACTATTCGATGTAGGAGTAGCCGCAGTTCTCGCAGGTCCAGGTGCGGCCCTGCCGATACATGTTGTGGCCGCACTGGGGACACTCGCGGTACTCGTTGCCGTCCGCGTCGATCCTGGTCCGGGTCAGCGGATTATCGTCGTCCTGACCGCTGCCGCCTTTTCCAGCCGGCGCCTTGTCGGCTCCGCCGTTGTCACCTTGGGGCTGGCCGTCCTTGTCGGTTGCCGGATCCTTCTTCTCGTCCGGACGAGGTTTGTCCTGTGCCTGTGCGAAGACGATCAACGGTGATGCGGCGGCGACGCCGAGAAATCCGGCCGCGGCGAGACCGGAGCCGCGCAGAAACGAGCGCCGATCGAGACTCCGTTCGAGCTTTTTCAGGATGTCTTCGTGCATCGCCACCCCAATATAGACGGATCGCCAGGCGGCCCTGGTAAATCTTTGTCTTTTTACCCGTCTTTTACCCGACGAACTTATAGCCCGCGCCGTGCACGGTCAGGATGTGCTCCGGCTCGTGCGGCGCCGTCTCGATTTTCTGGCGCAATTTGGCCACGAAGTTGTCGATGGTCCGGGTGGTCGGCGATTCCTCGTACCCCCAGACCTGGTTGAGGATCTGTTCGCGGGTGACCACTTGCCCGGTGTGCGCAACCAGGTAGCGAAGCAGGTCGAACTCGCGCGCGGTGAAGTCGATACGTACCCCTGCGCGATGCGCCTGATGCGTGCGGAAATCGATTTCGATGTCGCCGATGCGGCAGGTCTCGAGACCCGACGGCCGTCCGCCGGCGCGCCGCATGACCGCACGCACCCGCGCGAGCAGTTCGGTGATGCTGAACGGCTTGGTGACGTAGTCGTCGGCGCCAAGCTCGAGCCCGAGCACTTTTTCCGTTTCCTGCGACCGCGCGGTGAGCATCACGACCGGCGTCGGGTTGGCGCGCGCACGCAGCTCGCGACACACTTCGAAGCCGTTCTTGCGCGGCAGCGTGATATCGAGAATCACCAGATCCGGCGCCGAGGAAATTGCCTTCGCCAGACCGTCTTCGCCGTCCGATGCGGTTACGACTTCATATCCTTCCAACTCGAGGTTGTCACGCAGACCGAGCAACATCTGTGGCTCGTCCTCGATCACGAGAATTCGCTTCGTCACTTGCCGTCTCTCCTGCATAGAGCGGGAAGTACAGCCCGAAGGTGCTGCCTCGCCCCGACTCGCTGTCAACGCGCACCTGGCCACCGTGACCACGCATCACGTGCTCGACGATGGACAGTCCGAGGCCGGTGCCCTGCGGGCCCGAACCGGCATCGGTCTGGATTCGGTAGAATTTCCGGAAGATTTGGCGATGTAGCCGCGCTGGAATTCCGACGCCGTGGTCCGTCACCCGTACTACGCCAAACTCTCCGTCCCGCGTCACCTCGACGAGGATGTCGCGATTCTCTGGAGAATACTTCATTGCGTTCGAGAGCAGGTTCTCGAGCGCCTGCTCAGTTGCCTCCGGGTCGATCAGCACCGGCACGGGCGGCTCGAGCTTGGAGGTCACCCTGAACTGGTTGTGCCGGAACTGGCTTTCGAGTGAATCGAGCACCCGCTGCGTCACCGTCGTCAGATCGGTCGGTTGCCGCCGGTATTGACGCAATCCAGCCTCGATCCGCGAGAAATCGAGCAGGTTGTTGATCAGCCGAGTCAGCTTGCGCGCTTCGCTGTTGATGATGCGGTAATACTCGGTCGCCCGTTCGGTGTTTTTCAGACGGCCGAGCTCCAGGGTTTCGGCGAACAGCTGGATCAGTGCCAGCGGCGTTTTCAAATCGTGCGACACGCTCGAGACGAAGTTCGATTTCAATTCGGCGAGGCGTACTTCACGGGCGGCGGCGCGGGTCACGAAAAACACACCCAGCGCCATCACCCCTGCCAGCACCGCCATCATCACCCGCTGCGGTCTGGCCCGGGCGGCGACGATCTCGGGAATCGACTGTGCTCCGTACCCGGTGCGAACGTGCCAGGTCTCGACCGTTGTGTTGGTCGGCGCAATCAACTGCTCGAGATCGGTTTCGTAGAACACGATCTTGAAGGGCCGCTCGTCGACGAAGTGCGACGGCATCGACCCGCCGGCCGGGTAGATCACGTGCGAGTCGTTGTCGACGACGGTGACGTCGAGTCTCGGGAATCCGGTCGGGCCCTGCAGGCGATTGAGACGCGCGGCGACGAACTGGGGAATGTAGATCTGGCGCAGTCGTTCCGCGTCCACGCGAAGCGCGACGAAACTGGTCAGACGATCGCGTGACGGAAAGGTGAAGCGCAGTTGCGCCAGGAAATAGGTGCGGCGGCCGTTCAGGTTCGCTTCGAACACCGCAATCGCGCGCTGAGCGGGCGCCATGGCGCGAAACTGGCCGAGCAGCAACTCGGTTTCCGGCGGATTGGTGACGAAGCGCCGGCTCGTGCGATCGAACCCCAGCAGATCGTTTTTGTGGACGATGGTGTTTTCAGACCAGACGTAAAAGCCATCGACGTACTGCTCCGCGTCGAGGCCCTGATTGAAGGTGCTCTGGATGAACGGCAGATCGAGCGGCTCGGTCTGGTACTGGAAAATCTTCAGGACGACATCGGTGCGCGCGGCGTGCAGGGTGTCCTGCAGGTCCTTGGTAATCGCATCCGCGGTTTCCTGGCTGAGTTGCTGCAGCACCACGGCCGAAGCGTTGCCGAGGTCAGACAGCGAGCGGAACTGGAAGTAGAACATGATCGCGACCGGAATTCCGATTCCAATCGCGAGCAGGGCGGCCAGACGAAGGGTGCGGTCGCGCAGCAGTTGCCCGACGACCGACGGTCCGACGCCGCGACCTGGCGAGGCGGAGCCCGAAGTCTCCATCGGTTCCAGCTTACTCGGATTTGGTGATTTCGGCACCGACGCGGTCGAGGATGCCGCGGTGCACCGCCAGTGCCGGATCTGCGGCGATTAGCGCGTGGACGACCTCGTAGGCTTCGAGGAGGAGGTCAGCGCGTTCGTCGCCGGGCGCGCTGTTCGCCAGCCGCCACAGTTCGTGCTCGGCAGCGTCGGCGTCGCCGGTCGCGAACCGGGCCAGCGCCAGACGGCAGCCCTGACGGATGTTCTGGTGCGGATCCCGCCGGCGGCCGTCCTCGTACGCGTCGAGTGACTCCTGATAGCGTCCGGCGAGAAACAGCGTGTGACCGAGGTTGTAGTATCCGAACACGAATGACGGTTCGAGTTCGATGGCGCGGCGCAAGGCGGCTTCCGACTCGTCGGCCTGCCCGAGTTCCCGCCGTACGATGCCGACGTTGTTCCAGATTGTGAAGCTGCGCGGATCGCCGGCCAGCGCCTGTTCGAAGGCGGCGGCTGCGCCCTCCGCATCGCCTAGCTCGCCGAGAGTCGCCCCGAGGTTGCTGAACGCGGCGGCGAAGCGCGGCATCATTTGACCGGCGCGCGCGAACGAATCGCGGGCGCCGGCCATGTCGTCGAACACCAGCCGGAGCTTGCCGCGCTCGTACGGAACGGCGGCCCAGTCCGGCGCCAGTTCCGCGGCGCGATCCAACGCCGCCATCGCACCGTCGCCGTCGCGGTGCTCCCGTCGCGCGCTCGCGAGCGAGAGCCAGGCAACCGCGGACAGAGGAGCAAGCACGATCGCCTCGCGGCAAAGGCGCAGGCGGACCTCGGAATCGGTGGACGTGTACGCTGCCGCAAGCAGCGCCGCGGCGGTATTTTCGACGGCGCCATGCGGGTCGTTCGTATCGATGTCGTCCGGCGAATTCCCCAATTTCTGGATTTCGAATGTGCCCCAGGGGCCTCGTCCCTTGAACGCCTCCGGCGCGACGCGTTCGAGCGCCGCGCGATCCGCCGTCGCGATGATCCGATCGCTCCCATCGATTGCGTCAATCCACGCTTGCAGCAGGTACGTGGACTGCGTCAGGACGAGGCGCGTCTCCGGAGATTGAGCGTCGGGAAACGCGCGATCGATCTCGTCGAGCAGGAAGGTGCGTGGCGTGGACTCCGGGAGGCTGAGGTCAGAAGGTCGAACGAAGGGAAGGGTTGGCGCGTCGAGTGCGACGACGGTCCGATCGGCACTTAGAAGATCGCGGGCGGCCTGGCGCCGCTCGCGCCTCGAGCCACCAACGATCAGAACATGCATAGGAAGCGGGCAGGCCCAGGCAGGCCGGGTGAAGTCCACGCGACCCACCAGGCCCACCTGACCTGCCGGCGTGTTAAGGCTGTGCGGTCGCCTTCGGCTGGGTGGCGAGGAAGCCCTGAATCTGCTTCACCGCGTAGTCCACCTTGATGTCGAACGCCTGCTTGCCGAGCGCCGCGGTCGAGCGTCGCGCGTCGCCGGTGATGCCGTTGTTCTTGCGCGGCGGGGCGTTCGGATCGGTACGATCCTGACCGCGGCTTCCCGGCGGCGGCATGGGGTCGCCTTCCGCCGTTGCGATCAGGTCCTTGCGTACCCAGCCCTTATCACCACCCAGATACAGCATCGTCGAGGTGTCGGGGATACCGGCGTGCGAGCTGACCGGATAGCCGTTGGCGGCGAGCCACTTGTCGAAGTCGCCTTGTGCCTTGGCGTAGACCTCGTCGACGAAGTAGACGTGCTTGCCCTGGGGCGCATACTTCGCGTCCAGTTTTTTTGCGACTTCAGCGAAAACCGCGGGCTGCCCGCCGCCGTGGTCGCCCATGATCATCACGTTCTTGAAGCCGGTGATGATGGCCTGCTCGGAAATCTCGGTGAGCATCATCCCGAACACTTCGTTGCTGAGGCCGATCGTGCCCGGCAGGTCGGCGCTGGCTCGATTGGGCGAGAAGGCGAGTGTCGGCATGACGATCGCGTTGCCGAGTTTCAGCGCGATCGCCTTGGCGGTGGCGCGGGCCATCAGCGTGTGGCCGCCGTTGACGTTCTGCGGGCCGCGCTGCTCGGTGCCGCCGGTGTAGACGATCGCCGTGGTCTTGCCGGCGGCGAGCGCTGCCTTTACTTCCGGCCACGTCATCATCTCGAATTCGACCAGCGGCTCTTTCTTGGCCGCGGTCTGCTTCATCGCTGCGGGCTTCATCGCCATCGCGGGGGCGGGTGATTGCGCCAACGCCATCGACGCGGACAGCGCGATCGACGAGGTGAGCACCGGAATCGACAACATTAAACGGCGCATAGGATGGCTCCTTCTGAACTTCTGATTCGTTACTTCTTGAGCGCCTCGAGCTGCGCTTTTGCCTGGGCGTTGTTCGGATCGAGCTCGACCGACTTTTCGAGGGCGGCGATGGCGCCGGGCTTGTCGCCTTTGGCGTTCTTGACCTGGCCAATCGTCGCGTACGTGCGGGCGGACTTCGGGAAGTACTCGAGGTTTGCGTTCAAGTAGGCGAGGGCATCATCGGACTTGCTGGCGGTGTTGGCTCGCTGAGCGATAACGATCAGGCTGCCCTCGCTGAAGTCGTAGCTCTGGCCGCCGTAGAACTGCGTTCGCATCTCCTTGAATCTGGCGAGGCCGGCGGTCGCGCCGCCGTTCGCGGCCGCGTCGGTCACAATGTCCGCGATTTGCTTGGGAATCGGCACGCCACGATGGCAGGTGACACAGCCGACGCGGGTCGTCGCATCGGCGGACTTGCCGACCGCTTCCGGAAGCTTGGTGTTGACCTCGCGCGCCAGCATCATCATGCCGCGTGCCGCTTTCTTGGTGGGCTTTTCGTCGGCGGCCATGTCGTTGCGTCCGCCGCGGCCCTCCATCACGTGACAGTAGTTGCACTGCACGCCCAACGCCTGCGTGAACGCCTGCATGGTCGTGACGACCTGCTGACGCGGCGTGTCCTTCGGAAAGATCTGCAGGTTGGTCATCGGCGGCGCTGCGGGCGGCTGCGCCGACACCCAGTTGCCGGTGAAGGCCACGATGACGAGGGCGAGCCCAGTTGAGCGGATCATGCGCGGACCTCCTGATTGACGAACGACAGCCAGCGCCGGTACTGCGGCAGCTGACCACGAACGGCCTGGTTGAACGTTTCCTGGATGCGACGGGTGACTGGTCCCGGCTTGCCGCCGCTGATCTGACGGCCGTCCACCTCGCGGATCGCCGTCACTTCAACCGCGGTGCCGGTAAAGAACAGCTCGTCGGCCGCGAAGACATCCTCCAGGGAAATCGGCGCGACGCGTGCCTCGATGCCGAGGTCCTTTGCGATTTCGAGAATCGACGCCCGGGTGACGCCCATCAGAATGCTGGCGTCCTTGTCATTGGTCACCAGCGTTCCCTGCTTGACCACGAACAGATTCTCGCCGGACCCTTCCGCCACCAGGCCCTGCGCGTTGAGGAGCAGCGCTTCGTCGAACCCGCGACGCTGTGCGTCGTTCACCGCCCGCGCCGAGTTGATGTATTGGCCGCAGGCCTTGGCCCACGCCGGAATCGCGCTGTTGTCGAACTTGCGGATCGGCGAGACCGTGACTCGGACGCCCGCGTCGGCGTTCTCCAGATACTTGCCGGTCGGAACGGCGGCGATCGCGACGCTGACCGGGCATTCGCTGGTCCAGACGCTGAGCGTGCCCGCGTCGAAGAAGGCCACCGGCCGCAGATACGACGCGTCGAGCCGGTTGGCTCGGACGACCTCCAGGCTGGCGTCGGTGAGGGCAGCCATTGTGTACGGCATAACGAGGTCGTAAAGTTCCGCCGACTTGAAGAAGCGCTCGAGATGCGCGTCGAGACGGAAAATCGCGGGCCCGTCATTGGTCGGGTACGACTTCATCCCCTCGAACACGCCAGTGCCGTATTGCAGGCCGTGCGCCAGCACGTGCACTTTCGCGTCAGCCCACGGCACCAGTGCGCCGTTGAACCAGATTTTTTCAGTCGGTGTAAATCCCATACGGCGTGCTCTCCCGACGATGAATATATAACGATCCAGCGGCGACGGGCCGATATCTCGACTGACGTGTCCGAACTCCGAATCGAAAAGCGCCGGGTCGATGCGGTGCTGATGCTGGCCACCGGCAGCCGGGTGGGTGGCTGTTTCTTCGTCGCCGAGTCGAGTTCGACGCACGCGCCCGAACGTGTCGCCGACCTCCTGAACGGCGAGACCGGCTTTTTTCCGTTCGCGCTCAACGCCGACGCCGGCGCCAACACCGTGCTCTACAACCGGGCGCACCTGGTCCTGGTGACGCTCAAGGAAGAGGGCACTGCCGAGGTGACCCTCGATCCCGATTACGACGTGGCCGCCACGCGCCGAGTGCGCATGGTCCTGTCGACCGGGGCCGTGGTCGAAGGCGTGGTGCGGATTTACCGGCCGGCCGGGCGCGACCGGCTGAGTGATTACGGGCGGTCGGCCGAGGGCTTTCGCTATGTCGAGACCGCCAGCGCGACGGTCATCGTGAATCTTTCGCACATCGTGGAACTCCGGGAGACGACCGAAGCATGAGCTCAGATCCTGTCGACGCATCACGGCCGAACACGGCCCACATGGACGCCCTGTTCCGGCTGATGGTCCAGGCTGGCGCCTCCGACCTGCACATGATGGTCGGGCTGCCGCCGACCATCCGGAAAGACGGCAGCATGACGCCGCTCGATCCCGCGGCGCCCGCGCTCGACTCCAGCACCATCGTCCGTCTGCTCGATCCGATCACACCGGAGAAGAACCGCAAGGAGTTCGCCGAGCACCACGACACCGACTTTGCCTACGAGATTCAGGGGCTGGCGCGCTTTCGCGCCAACATGTTCATGGATCGCAAAGGGCGGGGCGCGGTGTTCCGGGTCATTCCCAGCAAAATCCTGACGGCCGAGCAACTGGGTTTGTCGCAGGCGATTCTCGGCTTGTGCAAGCTGCACAAAGGGCTGGTGCTCGTCACCGGTCCCACCGGTTCCGGCAAGTCGACGACGTTGTGTGCGATGGTGGATCACATCAACCAGACCCGTCGCGATCACATCATCACGATCGAAGATCCGATCGAGTTCGTGCACGACAACAAGTCGTGCGTGATCAACCAGCGCGAGGTGCACAACCACACCGACGGCTTCAAGCACGCCCTGCGCGCGGCGCTGCGCGAAGACCCCGACATCGTGCTGGTCGGCGAAATGCGCGACCTCGAAACCGTGGCCATCGCCATCGAGACGGCCGAGACCGGACATCTCGTGTTCGGCACCCTGCACACCTCGACGGCGGCGTCGACAGTGGACCGGATCATCGACCAGTTTCCGTCCGACCGCCAGTCGCAGATCCGGGTGATGTTGTCGGAATCGCTCAAGGGCGTGATTTCGCAGAATCTGTGCAAGAAGCTGGGTGGCGGCCGGGCCGCGGCCCTCGAGGTGCTGATCGTGACGCCGGCCATCAGCAACCTGATTCGCGAGTCGAAAACGTTCCAGATTCAGTCGATGATGCAGGTCGGCAAGGCGGTCGGCATGGTCACCCTCAACGACGCGCTGATGGAAATGGTGACCAAGAAGATCGTCTCCCCGGAAGAGGCCTACTCGAAGGCGGTGGACAAGCCGACGTTCGAGACCCTGTTGAAGCGTTTCGGCTTCGACCCGAACAAGCCGGCGGCGTCGATGGGGGCGGTTCCAGCCACCGCGGCACCTGCCCCGGCGGGGGCTCCTAAAGCCTGAGACGTCTTAACCTGGTTGCACGGTTTGAGATGGCCGTGCTATATTCGTCAGGTTCTGTTGGGGCTGGGATCACCCTATCTAGCCTCACCGCTGAAATTAGCGTCCCCGATCAATACCGAACGGCAGCAAGAAGGGCCGGGGCAGACCATCCGTCGCGACCAACTAACTTGTTAGGGTCATAGGGTTTTCAGGCGCCAAGCCGCTCCTTCCTGTGAAGGGCGCTTCTAGGCCTGAAGCGACATTTCGTTGCGCTGACGCGCGACCAGATTTGTTCATCTGGTTGTCTGGTCACCCCGTCACTGCCTGCGCAGTGGCGAAGTGACCGCACGACCCGGTGACGAGATTGCAAATATGCCGACTATTAGTCAGCTCGTCCGCGCCGGGCGCAAGAAGATCGTCAGCAAGACGAAGAGCCCCGCGCTGCAGAACAGCCCGCAGAAGCGCGGCGTCTGCGTGCGCGTCTTCACCCAGACCCCGAAAAAGCCGAACTCCGCGCTGCGCAAGGTCGCGCGCGTCCGGTTGACCAACGGTATCGAGGTGACGACCTACATTCCAGGCGTTGGCCACAACCTGCAGGAGCATTCGCTGGTGCTCATTCGCGGCGGCCGCGTCAAGGATCTTCCGGGCGTGCGCTATCACGTGGTCCGCGGCACGCTCGACGCGGTCGGCGTCCAGGGGCGCATGCAGGGACGGTCGAAGTACGGCGCCAAGCGGCCCAAGAAGGCTTAAGGGATTTTAGACATGCCACGTAGACGAGTCATCGCCAAGCGGGAAATTGCACCGGATCCGCTCTATCAGAGCGCGCTGGTGACCAAGTTCATCAACTGCGTGATGAGCGACGGCAAGCGCAGCACCGCCGAGCGCATCCTGTACAAGAGCTTCGACATCATCAAGGACAAGACGGCCGACGATCCCCTCAAGGTCTTCAAGAAGGCGATCGACAACGTCAAGCCGAGTCTCGAAGTGAAGTCGCGCCGCGTCGGCGGCTCGAACTATCAGGTTCCGGTCGAAGTGAACCCGAACCGGCGCCTCTCGCTCAGCATCCGCTGGATTGTCGGCTACGCCACCTCGCGCGGCGACGGCAAGACGATGCAGGAAAAGCTCGCCAACGAACTGCTCGACGCCGCCAATCTGCGCGGTGGTGCGGTGAAGAAGCGCGAAGACACGCACCGCATGGCCGAAGCCAACAAGGCGTTCGCCCACTACCGCTGGTAACTCGACTCAATGGCCAGGCAGTCATCGCTCGCAAAAACGCGCAACATCGGCATCATGGCGCACATCGATGCCGGTAAGACCACCACGACTGAACGGATCCTGTTCTACACCGGGATCACGTACAAGATTGGTGAAGTCCACGAAGGCACCGCCGTCATGGACTGGATGGAGCAGGAGCAGGAGCGCGGCATCACCATCACGTCCGCTGCGACGACCTGCTTCTGGCGCGATCACCGCATCAACATCATCGACACGCCCGGCCACGTGGATTTCACGGCCGAAGTCGAGCGCTCGCTGCGCGTCCTCGACGGCGCCGTCGCCGTGTTCGACTCGGTCGCCGGCGTCGAGCCGCAGTCGGAAACCGTCTGGCGCCAGGCCGACAAGTACCGCGTGCCGCGGATCTGCTTCGTCAACAAGATGGACCGCATCGGCGCGAACTTCAAGCGGACGTTCGAGCAGATCGTGAGCAAGCTCGGCGGCAATCCCGTCGCGATCCAGCTGCCGATCGGCGCCGAGGACAAGTTCGTCGGCGTGGTCGACCTCATCAGGATGAAGTCGATCACCTACAAGGACGAAACGATGGGCGCCGACTACATCGTCGGCGACATCCCCGCGGACATGATCGAGGATGCGAAGCACTTCCGCGAGCAGTTGATTGAAAAGGTCAGCGAAGCGGACGACAAGATCCTCGAGAAGTACCTGCACGGCGAGGAGATCACCGAAGACGAGATCAAGGCCGCGCTCAGAAAGCGCGTGAACCAGTCGGTCCATACCGAGGGCGACAAGGCGGAGCCGGCGTTCGTGCCGGTCATCTGCGGCTCGGCGTTCAAGAACAAGGGCGTTCAGCCGCTGCTTGACGCTGTCGTCGACTACCTGCCGTCGCCGCTCGACATTCCGTCGATCGAAGGGCTCGATCCCCGCAAGACGGAAGATCTGCCGATCGAACGCACGGCCGCCGACGACGAGCCGTTCTCGGCGCTAGCGTTCAAGATCATGACCGACCCGTTCGTCGGTCAGCTCACCTTCTTCCGCGTCTACTCCGGCGTCCTCACCGCCGGCGCGAGCGTCTACAACGCGACCAAGCAGCGCACCGAGCGCATCGGCCG
>DASXGC010000217.1:0-3862 GCA_036489235.1 Vicinamibacterales bacterium | reverse complement strand
GTAGCAGAGTCCGGAGAACGCGCAGCCGACCGCAGAGATCACCATGGAGAGCACGAGTGACGGACCGGCGTTCTGCGACGCCGCCGTTCCGGTCAGCACGAAAATGCCGGTCCCGATGATCGAACCGATGCCGAGCGCGGTTAGGTTCCATGGTCCGAGCGAGCGGCGCAGCAGCCCGCCTTGCGCTTCGGCCTGAAGGTCGGCGAACGGTTTTCGCGAGAACAGTCCCATGGGCAAAGCGTGGCCGAGGTGGGCCTCGCCTGTCTTGCACCCGAACAACCCGATGGGATCGCCTTAGCGCGGCTGGAGGGTCAGCCGGTATTCCGCCGGCGTCACGCCGGTGTGCTGCTTGAACAGCCGCGAGAAATGACTCTGATCGCAGAATCCGGCGGCCGCGGCGATGTCGCCGAGCGAGGCTTCGGACGCCGCGAGCTCGCGTCGCGCGAACTCGACCCGCAGGTGCCGGATGTAAGCGGCAAAGGTCTGATCGTGGACGCGGCGGAACGTTCGCGCCAGATGTACCGGATGGACGCCGACGCGCCCGGCGACGGCGGCGAGCGACAGCGGCTCGGCAAAATGGGCTTCGACGAACGCGCGCGCCTGCCGCAGCCATGCCGGTGCCGGCCGTTCGTCTGCCGCCCGGGTTACACAACGAGATGCTTCGGCGAGGACGCCGAGCGTGATGCTTTCGATCGCCAGCCGGGACACTTCGTCACGAAGGCGGAATTCGCCGTACAGCCGATGCGCGAGGTGAACCACAAACCCACCGGAAAACGCCGCCGACTGGGCGAGGACTGGGGCGTGAGTCTGTGCACGTGCGTACCAAGCGGGATCGATATCCACGACCAGGCAGGTCGCGCCGGCGTTCGACGTCAGCCAGGCATGCGGCTCCTCGGCTCGGCGGAACAGCAGGGCTGACGGTCCATACCGGTGTGTCTCACCGCCAAGGTTCTCGATCAGCGTGCCGGACAGCACCAGGACAAATCGCGTGTGCGGGTGCGTGTGCCGATGCACGCGCTGGCCGGCCGCGTACTGCACCTCGGCAAGGAGCAGGCCTCCGACCTTGCGCCACCTCAGGATGTTGCCGTGCGTGAAATTTTTCGGCGGCTGCGCGTAAACCATCGTCGCGGTCGAGCAAGAGTATACGCGCTACCGTGCCGTCCGCGCAGCCACGCACGGCATGATTTCGGCGCCATCCTCTTCTCCACCGTTGATGTCTTCCGCCGTCGCCGCGTCCGCTGCACCACTCAGATTCGCCAGCCGCCGGCGCTCGGCGATCACGCGAATCCGGCTTCTAAGGCGGCCCACCGCGCCGCACGTCAAGCGGAATGGCACGCGGTCCGACTCGCCGAGCTCGTTGGGCAGGAACACGGGACGCATCAGGCCGACCGTATCGTGATTCGGGATCGCCAGCAGCACGTGACCGATTTCGTGGGCCAGCACCCGGCCCAACGCGCGTGCGAGCTCGTAGTCCTGTTCGCTGTGGATCGCCGCACGGCGATTGGTCTGCAAAGCGAGCACGCGCTGTGTCGCATTGAACGAGACGAGAATCGGCCGACGGCTCAATCCGTCGAGTGTGACCCTCGCCTGTCCGAGGATCGAGTTCCCAGCGGCGCTCTCTCCTGGCAGCCTCGGCGCGATGATCGCCTCGAGAGGCGACCGCTCCAGCGTGGCGTCGCCGCTCGCCTCGTCCCAAACCAGATCAACACCGTAAGGCCTCCACAGGCTCGATGTTTCCTCCTTGAGGACGCGGGTGTCGACCGCCGCCGCGATCGACCGATCGATCTGCAGATGCACGCCGACGTCGAATCGGGAGTAGTCGCAAGCGTCCGCGGCCGGGCCGACAGAGAAACGCAAGGCAGCGAGCAGGGTCATCAGCCGAAATCCGATTTCCAACGTCCTCTCTCCTCGATGGACGCGGTGCGCTGGTGCCACATCGGCCGGGATCCGCGCCGCCTCTCGTTCTCGTAGGTGCGCTGGACCGAAACGGTTTCAAGTCGGCGCGCGGTGAAAGGTTTTCCTGACTCCCGTCCTATCAGTCTGAGGAATGCCACGGATCTCGCCCACCCGCTCGGTCGCGCCAATCGGGACTGGCACCGCATGAGCTGTTCGCCGTGCCGTGAGCCGGCCTTGCCGCGACGCAGCGAGCGCGCTGAGGACACGCTTACGGCGTCAGCGGACGGCGTCGTCGTGCGATTCGAGACTCGCGGGGGCGAACGGGACGCCAGGGCTCACGTGTATCCATCCAACACACAGAAGGAAGAACGGGGACTGACTCGTCTCGCCCTGAACCGGCTGCTTTCCTGGCTGGACGATGGTGTCGAATCCCAAGGGGAGACCTATCTCGAAATGCGCCGCCGGCTGGCCTCGTATTTCGATCGCCGGAATCGCCAATCCGCCGACGAACTTGCGGACGAAACGCTCAACCGGATCGGCCGGACGCTGGAAAAGGACGGCACCATCGCCACCACACCGCCGGCGCGGTACTGCTACGTGGTCGCCAGATTCGTCCTGCTCGAAGACATCCGGCGTCAACGCGCGACGGTTGCGCTGAAAGAACCGTGGACCGTCGACTCCTCGACGATTGGCGGCGCCGGAGCCGGGGCCAGCGACGAGGATATCGCCGAACAGGAAGAACGCCTCGCGTGCCTGGACTGCTGTCTCGAGGAGCTGAAGGCCGACCAGCGCGAACTGGTCATCGAGTACTACCGCGACACCGGCCGTCAGAAGATCGAACGACGCCGCGAGCTGGCGGACCGGCTCGGCATCACGATGAACGCGCTCGGCATCCGCGCCTGCCGCATTCGGAACACGCTCGAAGCCTGTGTCGAGTCGTGTTGCCGGGAGCGGCGACGGATTTGAGGCCGTCTCCCACTATTGGGATGAGGCGGTCAACCATGGTGAGACATGTCCCTGTTGCGTGAGTCACAACCAGACGACCAGCAGCTGGTGCGCTATCTGCTGCGGCTCCTGCCGGAGGAAGAGGCAGAACGGCTCGATGAGATGAGCATCGCCGACGAGCAGACGGCGTGGAGGCTGCGCGTCGCAGAAAACGATCTCGTGGATGCGTACGTGAGCGGCACGCTCACCGGCGCGACGCTCGAGCGCTTCGAGTCGCATTTTCTTTCGACGGAACGCCGCCGCGACAAGGTGACGTTCGCGCGCAGTCTCAGAACTGCCGCATCGTCGCGGGAAATCAGAACAGCGCCGGCGGTCGCGGCGCCTGTCCGGACGTGGTGGGGCCTCGCCGCCGCTGCGGCGATAGTCCTGGCCGCCGGTGGGACGCTGGTATGGCAGGACGCAGGATTACGCACCGAACTCGACCAGGCGCGAAAGCAGACCGCCGCGCTGGACCGTCAGGCTCGCGATCTCGAGCAGCAACTGCAAAACGGACGCGCCGCCACGGTCGCGACCGGACATGAATTGGCACCGGTCCATGCCAATCTGGCGACACAATCGTCCAGCCGCACGACGGCGCCTGCGCCCAGCACGGTCGCACTCGTGTTGCTGCCGCAAATGCGATCGGTCAGCACGATTCAGGAACTGATTCTGCCGCCTGGCATCGACCGCGTCGCGTTCGATCTGCGACTGGAGTCCAATCGTTTTCCGCGTTACCAGGTCGTGCTGAAGGATCCGGCGACCGGCCAGACGGTATGGCGGAGCGGCGAGTTGATCGTGCACCAGGTGGACGATCAGGCGACGGTGTCCGGTGTCTTTCCTGCCAACGTGCTCAAACTCCAGCACTACTCCATTGAGGTCACCGGTCGCGCGGACGGCGACGAAGAATTCGTCGGCAGTTATGCGTTTCAGATCGTGGGCCGTTAGCGACCTGGTGTCCGGCTCGTCGTGACATCGGGATGAG
>DASXGC010000193.1:0-4347 GCA_036489235.1 Vicinamibacterales bacterium | reverse complement strand
CGGCCGTTGACGAACACGTGCTGGATTCCGACGGCGTAATGGTTCGGCTCGTTGAAGGTGGCGGCGTCGCGCACGCGCTGCGGATCGAAAATGGTGATGTCGGCCATCATGCCCGGACGCAGAATGCCCCGGTCGTTGAGGTGCACTCGAATCGCCGCCTTGGACGTCATCTTGCGAATGGCCTCCTCGAGCGGCAGCAGGTGTTCGTCGCGGACGTACTGACCCAGGATGCGCGGAAACGATCCCCAGCCGCGCGGATGCGACTTCGACCCGGCCAGCTTGCCGTCTTCGGCACGGGCGCCCGAATCAGTTCCCACGCCCACCAGCGGATTCTTCAGCGCCGCACGTACGTCGTTTTCATCCATGATCGACGTGATGACCGCGCTCTCACCGCGGTCGGCGATCACGAGGTCCATTACCGCGTCGCGCGGATCCTTCCCCATCGCCTTCCCGATCGCGGTCAGGGTCATGCCCTCGTATTTGCGCAGGTCGTCATTGAGCACCGACGACAGCATGACGCCGGCGCCACCGTTCGAGCCATACCACTGATTTTCCCAGGTGGTGGCGTTCGGATCATTCATGTCGCGCTTGACGCGTTCGCGGGTCGCCGGGTCGCGCAGGCGGCTGATCGTTTTCTCGAGGCCACCTTCCCGCACCCACAGCGGAAGGCACGAGTCGAGTCCATTCGACGCGCGCGTGTACGGATACTGGTCCGCGGTGACGTCCAGTCCTCTGGCGCGTGCGGCTTCGATGCGGCGCAGCACCTCGGGCATCTTGCCGAAGTTTGCCTTGTACGCCGTCTTCAAATGCCAGATTTCGGCCGGGATGCCGGCGCGGTCCGCAATCGCGAACACCTCGTCGAGCGATTCGAAGATGCGTGAGCCTTCGGACCGCTGGTGGGTAAAGTAGACGCCACCGTACCGGGCGGCTACTTTTGCCAGCTCGACGATCTCGTCGGTCGACGCGAACCGATCCGGCACGTACTGCAGCGAGGTACTGACGCCGAGCGCTCCCTGCTCCATCGCCTCCGCGACCAGCTGCTTCATACGCGCGAGTTCATCCGCTGTCGCGGGTCGATCGTCCTTACCGATTACATAGTTGCGAAGGGTGCCGGCGCCGACGAAGCTGCCGACGTTAATCGCGGCGTGCGATTGCTGTTCGAGCCGGCGGAAGTAGTCGCCGAGCGTGCGCCAGTCCTGCACGACACCAAAGTGCTCGGCGTTGGCGGCGCCGTCCTGAATCATCCGATCGTTCACCGGCGCGATCGATGATCCCTCGCCGGTAATTTCAGTCGTCACGCCCTGACGGATCTTGCTCGCGGCCCTGCCGTCGACGAGCACGTTGAACTCGGATTGGCCGAGCAGATCGATGAACCCTGGCGCCACCACCAGATTGGCGGCATCCACGACCGTGGTCGCGCTCGCGCCGGCGAGCGTGCCGATGGCGGTGATGTGATCGCCCTCGATCCCGACGTCGCCGCGAAACCAGGGTGCGCCGGTGCCGTCCACGATCCGTCCGTTGGTGATCAGGACATCGAAGCGCGGACGTTGAGCCAGCGCGGCAATCGTGAGCGATGAGCCGGCGGCGAGAACAGCGAGGAGCTTGATCAATTGCGAGGGGCGCATAGCAGATGCTAACAGATGCCTTAGAGAATCCTCGCAGATCTGCGGAGCGTTCCGCCGTGCATTTCCGTACTGAATGGAGGGCGGCGGTGTCCTCTGTTCGACGGTGCCAGTCGCGGGATGCGTGTGAAGAATCTGTGACCCGCGTCCGTCGCAGCTGACAGTTCCGCACTCGATAGTGCCAAATCGACCCATTTCAGAATCGCGGCGCGATGGCCGTCTAGGTTAGTGACGTTAAACCTTTGACATAACTGCTGGTCCAAACCATGCAGTGGACGGTCTGGTCTTCCGAATGTTTCGACGCGCCGCACAACGAATCGCGATCCCGATGCTGCTTATTGCAGCACTGATACTTCTAGCAGACGCATCGATCGCCGCCGCCGCCGATGGCAACATCGTCGCACAGGCGGGCGACGCTTCAATCGCGCACGACACTCCGACCGGCACCTGGACGCTCACTGCGGCAGGCGCCACACTCCGACTCGGTCTCGATGCGTCGAGGGATTTTTCGGTGTTGAACTTCACGTCGCCATCGGGCGGCGTCTGGACGACCGCCCCCGAAGCTGACACTCAGGTGCACGTGGGAAGCCAGACGCTGGCGTTCGGCAGCCGTCAGGCGGGCTTCGCCTATCAGGGCGTGACCGTTGCCTCCGGCGACACCAAACTTCAATTGAACGCGACGTTCACGCTGGCATCCGCCGGCCTGCGCATGACGCGGCACTACGCCCTTGCGTCAGGGTCGCCGTCATTCGAGACGTGGAACACGTACGAGGCGATGGGTTCGGCGCCTGCCCTCGCCGATCTGAATGGCATTCAGTTCACCGTACCGCCCGGCTCGATCCGGTGGCTCACTGGTCTTCAGGGCGACAACGCCGATGTCGTCAACGACTCGGCCTTTACGCTCGAGCAGAAAACGCTGACGATCGGGCAGCACTTCGCGGTCGGCGCGACATTTCGATCGTCCGAGCAGACGGTGCCGTGGTTTGCCGTCGATGGCTCGCAGGACGAATTCTACGCGGCGCTGATGTGGTCCGGCGGCTGGTCACTCGCATTCGATCGGACGCGCACCGGCCTGACGTTCTCATTCGGCCTCGCTCCTATGACGACCACGCCGACGCAGGCGATCGACGGCCCCCACGTCGTGTTCGGCGTCGCCACCGGCGGCCTGGCGGAAGCGTCGGCAGCGCTCCGTTCCTACGTGCTCACCGGGATCCGCGCCGGGCGGCCGTTGACACCGTTGGTGACCTACAACACATGGTTCGCGTACGGCACCGACATCGATGAGCCGTCGATGCGCAACGAAATGGACCACGCTGCCGCGCTTGGCGTCGAGTTGTTCGTGATCGACGCCGGCTGGTACGCGGGAACGGGTGTGGACGGTCCGTTCGACTTCGATTCGGGACTCGGATCGTGGGTGCCGGATCCAGCGCGGTTCCCGAACGGCCTCAATCCGCTCACCGACTACGCGCACGGCCTGGGCATGAAATTCGGATTGTGGGTCGAGCCGGAGCGGACCAATCTATCCCTGGTTGGCGCGGGCGGCGTCGAGGAACAATGGCTGGCGACAACCGCCGGCGCCTACGGATCGGACCACGCCGGCCAGATCTGTCTGGCCAGCGCCGCCGCCCGTCAGTGGCTGATGGATCGACTCACGGGACTGCTCGACGATGTGCAGCCCGACTATCTGAAGTGGGACAACAACATGTTCATCAACTGCGATCGCAGCGGTCATGGACATGGCCCGACCGACGGCAACTTCGCCCACGTCAACGGCCTCTACGCGATGCTGTCCGACCTGCGCGATCGCTACCCGGATCTGCTGATCGAGAACGTCTCCGGAGGCGGCAATCGGCTCGACCTTGGCGCGCTGCGCTACACCGACAGCGCCTGGATGGACGATCGCACCGCTCCGTCAGTGCACGTGCGGCACAATCTGCAGGGTCTCGGCGCCCTGTTCCCTCCGGCGTACCTGCTCTCCTTCGTCACCGATCACGACACCGAACCGCTGCACGACGCGCCGGATATGTCGCTGTACTTCCGCAGCCGGATGGCCGGTGCGCTCGGACTCTGCTTCCGAAGCGACGAGTTGTCGGACACCGATACGGCCAGCATGGCCATCGAAATCGGCGTCTACAAGCTGATGCGATCGCCGGTCAGTACGGCGTCCGCAGGCCTCCTGACCAAGCAGGCCGAGGCCGAAAACGGCCCCGCCTGGGACGTGTTCCAGGAAAGCGCGTCCGCCAGCAATCAGGTCGTGGTCAGTGCGTTCCAGTCCGATACCGGCGTCTCAACGTTCAACGTCAAGCCGCTGGGCCTCCTGCCGCAGACCACATACGACGTCACGTCGGTCGATAGCGGACCGCTCGGCAGCGCGACGGGCGAAACGCTGATGTCGCGGGGCATCGACGTCGTACAGTCGCCGGCCACCGCAGCGCACATCCTCATCCTGACCGCTCGTCAGTAGTAACATCGGCGGCGTGGAGGTCCATCTCATCGACGGCACCTACGAACTGTTCCGGCATTTTTTTGCGGTGCCCTCCGCACGCGAGGCCGACGGTCGAGAGGTCGGCGCCGTCCGCGGCGTCCTCGGCTCGATTCTCGGCATGGTCAACAGCGGTGCGACCCACGTGGGGGTCGCCACCGATCACGTCATCGAGTCGTTCCGCAATCGTTTGTGGCGCGGCTACAAGACCGGCGCGGGAATCGATCCGGATCTGTTCTCGCA
>DASXGC010000168.1:0-9293 GCA_036489235.1 Vicinamibacterales bacterium | reverse complement strand
TTTGCCCTGTTCGTACAACTGCATCATCGCGACGCCGGTGATCGGCTTCGACATCGAATAGATGCGGAACAGCGAATCGCCCGCCATCGGCGTCATCTCGGTCGCCTTGCCGAAGCTCTTGAAGTCGGCGACCTGACCATGCCGCATCAGCAGGATCGTCATTCCGGCGGTGTCGCCATCCGCGACCGACTTCTGCATCGCGGTGTCCAGGGCCTCGAGTCCGGCCTTCGTGAAACCGACCGTGCCGGGGTCGGCGACGGCCGACGTTGGCCACGCTCGATTGGCGGCCGGCTCGGCCGTCTTAACGGCGGCGCTCTGCGGTTTGGCCAGAGTGACGGCCACAAAGGCCGGTGCGGCCACGACTACGACAGCGACGGGCATCCACCGGCGGAAGAATGATTTGGGCATACTGGGCGGAGAGGATACGCCTGCGCGACCGACTTGCCAAGTGTTTCAGACATCACTACCCTTTGGCTCATCCGTCGAATGCTCACGCTTAGTCGTCTCGCCGTCGTCGCCGGCGCCTGCGCCACTGCCATCGTCGTGGCCGCCTTCGACCCGGCGACGACCGGGTGGATGCCGTCATGCCCGCTCTATGCGCTGACCGGACTGCTCTGTCCGCTCTGCGGGTCGCTTCGAGCGGTGCATGCCCTGCTGACAGGCGCGCCGGTGGCGGCATTCGCGTTCAACCCCCTAATTTTTCTCGCCGGCGGCGCGTGGGTCCTGTGGCGCCGGCGGACGGTGAACTTCTGCTTCAGTACTCGTGGACTCGCGACGATCGCGGCTTTCGGACTTCTGCGCAACCTGTGGTGGCCGGCCGCCTGGCTCGGCCGCTAGCCTGTTTTCCGAGGAGAGACTGTGGAGACACCGGAAACGATTGCCAACGCCTACCTCGCGCGACACGGAAAGGTGGACATCGGCGCCGCGCTGAGCCGCGGCTGGGAGCTGCTCCAGGCCCACATGGGCGTTCTGGTCGGCGGGACGATCCTTGCCTGGCTGGTGTCGGTCGGACTCTCGTTTGTGCCGATCCTCGGCTGGGTCGTCGGCTTCATTCTCCTCGGCAGCGTCGACTACATGTTCCTCCGACGCATCCGTGGCGAAGAGGTGCAAATCGGTGACGTCTTCGCCGGCTTCAACCTTGCGATGGTGAACCTGGCGATGGCTGGCCTCGTCAAGGCGCTGCTGGTAACGATCGGCCTGATTCTCTGCATCCTGCCCGGCATTTACCTCGGTGTCGGTTACGTCTTCGCGTTGCCGCTGGTCATCGACAAGAAGATGGATTTCTGGCCCGCGATGGAGGTCAGCCGTCGCGTCGTCCATGCCCACTGGTGGTCGATGTTCGCGCTGGTGATCGTGCTGGCGGTGGTGGGCTTCTGCGGCGTTCTGCTCTGCGTCGTGGGGCTGGCGCTTACCATTCCGCTCGCGTCAGCGGCGCTCATGTATGTGTACGAGGACCTCTTCGGCGAGCGGCAGCAGGCGGTGTCGGAGTCACCGATGGTGACGTCACCAATCACGGCGGCGCCGTAAAAACGTAACAAAGGCGGACCCTACTTCTGGCGCCGGCACCAGTCGAGCGTGTGCCGCAGGCCTTCCTCGAACGGGACCGAGGGCGCATAGCCGAGCAGCTCGCGCGCTTTGGTGATGTCCGCCTGCGAATCGCGCACATCGCCGGCCCGTGCGTCTTTGTAAATCGGCTGGAGGTCGGTCCCGACGATCCGGTTCATCGTGCGCAGCAGCTCATTCAGCGACACGCGGCCCCGAGTCGCGACGTTGATCACCTCGCCGGCAGCCTTCGGCGCTTCACAGGCGCGCAGCACGCCGTCGACGACGTTCGCCACGTAGGTGAAATCGCGCGTCTGCTCGCCGTCGCCGTAGATGACCGGCTGGCGCCCTTCCAGCAGCGCGGTCGAGAACAGCGAGATGACGCCGGAGTACGGTGATCCCGGATCCTGCCGCGGGCCGAACACGTTGAAGTAGCGAATCGTCACCGCCTCGAATTTGTAGAGGCGCCAGAACATCTTGCAGTACTCGCTGCCCACCACTTTCTGCAGCGCATACGGGGACAGCGGATTGCTCGGCATGTCCTCGCGCTTGGGCAGTTCCGGTGTGTCGCCGTACTCCGACGAGGAACCGGCGAACACCAGTCGCTTCACGCCGGCGTCCCGCGCCGCCACCAGCACGTTCAGCGTGGCGACGATGTTGGCGTTGTTCGAGGTGATGGGATCGCTGACCGAGCGTGGCACCGACGGAATCGCGGCCTGGTGCAGCACGTAGTCCATGCCACCGACTGCCCGCTTCGCAAATGCAAGGTCGGCGAGATCGCCTTCGAGAAGTTCGACCGCCGGGAGATGCGCGAGGTTGGCGCGCTTGCCGGTGATGAGACTGTCGGCGACGCGCACGCGATGGCCGCGGCGAACGAGTTCCTCCGACAGGTGCGATCCGATGAACCCGGCGCCGCCGGTGACAAGGTATGAGGGCATAGGGCGAAGGTCAGTCTGGAAAGCCGGCGTGCGGCAAGCCCGGTGTCAGCTTGAGGGCGTTCTGGTAGTACAACTTCTTCAGCACCGGATCGGGCAGACCGATGCCGTACAACTTCCAGAACGCGTGATAGTCGCGGTAGTAGTCGAAGTACTCGTCGTTGGTCTCGAAGACGCGCCAGTAGTACGGATATTCGTCAGGCTGGTAGCTGTCCTTGCCGAACAGAATCCGATCCTGATATTTGACGAAGAATTCGTGCGCCGCGCGCGGCTGCCGTCCGAAATCGTAGAGCACCGCCGCGACGTCGTAGTACACGTTCGGATTCTCGTCGAGCAGCTTGCCGGCGCGCACTAGGTCGTTCGCGTGCCATCCGAAATGCGCGAGGATGAACTTCGTATTGCGGTGCTTCCGAATCATGTTATTGCGCTCGGTCATCAACTGCTCGAAGCGCACACCGGTCTGATGACGGCGATCCGAATAGAGCGACAGCTCGAGCCAGCGTTCGTTGGTGTAGTCGAGCGGCTCGAAAAACGCCGGCGGCTCGGCGATGTGAATCAGTACCGGGACGTTGCGCTTCGCGCACTCCTCCCAGATCGGATCCAATTCCGGGTCGTCTACCGGCAGCCGCGAGCCGTCCGTCTTGCGATCGAACATGCCAAGGTCCTTGAACACCTTCAGGCCCTTGGCACCGGCATTGAGATCCTCGTCCAGTTGTTTGGCCGCTTTGGCGCCGAATCCAGGTCCAACCCCGACACCGAAATTGACGTTCGCGAACAGGACCATGCGGTCCTTGTATTTGCTCGCGGCGATCGCGTCCACGCCCTGCTTCAGCCGATCGCCCCACGATCCGCTCAGGTTGACCAGGATCTGCAGGTTGTTCTCCTGCATGCCCTTCATGACCCGGTCGTACTCCGCAGCCGAAATCGGTGTCGGCTGATGGCTGTGGATGTCGATGACCGGATACTTCGCCCGCGGCACCGGATGCTGCGGCGTGACCAGCTGAGACTTCGGCTTGTATTCGGTGATCGTCGGCGGCTTGAACTCGGGCTGACGCCCTTCGGCCGGACGTGGGCGGATCTGACCTGGCGCCTGGCCACCCTGCGCCATCAGCAGGACTGCGCCAAGCCCGGCCGCGGCAGCGATCGAGAACAGAAAAGATCGCAGTGAGCGCATAAGCCGAATTCTGTCCCCCTCAACGTCTGTCAGCTTTCGCCGACACGCGCCTCGGGATGACGATCATTCCTCTAGCCTCGCCATTGCTGGCGAGATCAAGCAACCTACCCGGAGGCTTCGGACGGGCCGTCCTCGAGCGCCTCCCTATTTGGTCTTGCTCCGTGCGGGGTT
Source organism: Vicinamibacterales bacterium (assembly GCA_036489235.1). Taxonomy (GTDB): domain Bacteria; phylum Acidobacteriota; class Vicinamibacteria; order Vicinamibacterales; family CAVVIG01; genus CAVQFC01. The sequence goes on along the minus strand of DASXGC010000168.1, from coordinate 5,471 downwards.
TTGCCTGCCACCCGTGTTACCACGGGCGCGGTGCGCTCTTACCGCACCTTTTCACCCTTACCCGCCTTCGCCCTACGGGCTTCAGCGCGGCAAGCCCTTGCGGACTTGCCTGGCCGTAGCTCGCGGAGCGAGCGAAGGCCGGCGGTATATTTTCTGTGCCACTGTCCTTCAAGTTACCCTGACCGGGCGTTACCCGGCGCACTGCCCTGCGGAGTTCGGACTTTCCTCCCTTCGACCCGGCTCTTCGAAACTCGCGAAGCAAGCCCTGTGTGGGCGCCTGCCTTGAGCGAGTTTCGGAGGGCCAGGCCGAACGGCGATCGTCTGGCTCACTGCGAAGCCGTGATTGTACGTCCTAACCGTCGGTTTCCTGCGCGATCTGGTATTGCTCCAGTTTCTTGTACAGGTTGCTGCGCGGCGTCCCGATTACCTCGGCGGTCTTCGAGATGTTCCAGCCGTTCTCACGCAGCTTGCCGACCAGAAATGCGCGCTCTGCGTTCTCCTTGAACTCGCGCAGCGTACTCAGGCGGGCGGCGTCGGCATCATTCTGCGCCGCGGACCCTCTGGGCGCCGCTGGCGGCGACCGCACCGTCTCCGGCAAATCCGCGACGTCGATGGTGTCGCCGCTGGTCATGATGTTCAGGCGCTCGACCGTGTTGCGCAGCTCGCGGATGTTTCCCTTCCAGCGGTAGCGTCCGAGCGCCTCGAGTGCCGCCGGCGTCAGGCGCTTGGGCCGGACGTTGTTTTCGCGGCTGAAATATTCCATGTAGTGGCGGATCAGGGCGGCGACGTCCTCCGGCCGGTCACGCAGCGGCGGGACCAGAATGGGGATGACCGCAAGCCGGAAATACAGATCCTCGCGGAAGTTCCCCTTCTCGATCTCTTCCTCGAGGTTCTTGTTGGTCGCAGCGATGACCCGCACGTCCACCTTGGTGGTCCGGGCCGAACCGAGCCGCTCGACCTCGCCCTCCTGGAGCACGCGCAGGACCTTTGCCTGGGTCTTGGCGCTCATGTCGCCGACTTCGTCCAGAAAGATTGTGCCGCGATCGGCCTGTTCGAACTTGCCCACCTGTTTCTCGGTGGCGCCAGTGAACGACCCCTTTTCGTGGCCGAACAGTTCTGACTCGATCAGTTCTTCCGGAATCGCGGCGCAGTTCACCTGAACGAAGCGTTCGCGCGAGCGCAGGCTGTTGCGGTGAATCGTCCGCGCCACCAGCTCCTTGCCGACGCCGCTCTCGCCCGTAATCAACACCGTCGCATTGGTCGGGGCGGCGCGCGCCACGGCGGCGGTCACCTGCTTCAGCGCGGCGCTCTCGCCGACCATCTGGTGGCGAACCTCGACCGCCTTCTTCAGGGTCTTGTTCTCGTCGCGCAGCCGGCCGTGCTCGAGCGCGTTGTTGATGGTGACCAGCAGCCGCTCGGTGCTCTCGAACGGCTTGTCGAGGAAGTCGACCGCGCCTTTCCGGATCGCTTCGACCGCCGTGGTCGTCGTTCCGTGTCCTGAGATGATGATGATTGGCAGCGTCTCGTTCATCGTACGCAGCCGGCTGAGCACGTCCATGCCGTCCATGCCGGGCATCTTGATGTCGAGCAGGACCGCATCGATCGCGTCCCGCTCGGCGATCGCCAGCCCTTCCTGGCCGGTGGCCGCGCCGATGAAATCGAACCCGGCATATTCGAGCGTCATGCGCAGCGAGTCGCGAATCGCGACCTCGTCGTCGATCACCAGGATGCGTGATTTAGCCATTGATTAGCGGTCTTCGACGCGGATGGTCGTCAGCTGGCGCTGGTCGAGGTCCGGCGTATAGATGTACAGAGTCAGGATGTCGCCGGCGTGAACCGCGCGGGCGATACGACGATAGTCGGCAACCGATTCGACTTTCTGCCGGTTGATTTCGAGCAGCACCGTGTCACGTTCGATGCCGCTGTCGAATGACGAGCTGAGTGCTTCGACCTTCGAGATCAAGACGCCCTTCAGCTGCCTGGGAATCTCGAGGCGATCGAGATCGCGGCGATCCAGTTCCCGCACACTCAGTCCGAGCAGCGCCTCCTGATCGACCTTGCGATGTTCCGGTGCCGGCTCGGTTGCCGCGTCCTGGCCGTCGCGCTTCGGGCGCTCGGCAAGCTTGACCGTCAGCGTCTCGTCGCGTCCGTCGCGGACCAGACGCAGCCGCGCTGCCGACCCCGGCGCGCGCTCGGCGATCTCGCGAATCAGTTGATCGTCGTTCGCGATCGCCTGATCGTCGAGCGCCGTGATCACATCGTACGGTCGTAGCCCGGCTCGATCGGCCGGCGAGCCGGCGGTGATGTCCTGGACCAGCGCGCCGTGCTTGACGGTCAGCTTGAGCGAGCGCTCGAGATCGCTGTCCACGTCGCGTAGCCCGACCCCCATGTAGCCGCGGCTGACGTGCCCGCGCGCCCGCAGCTGCGGCAGGACGGCGCTCGCCCCGTTGATCGGCACCGCGAACCCGATGTTGCTCGCGCGCGAGCTGATCGCGGCATTGATGCCGATGACCTCGCCGCGCGCGTTGATCAGCGGTCCGCCGCTGTTGCCGAAATTGATCGCGGCGTCGGTCTGGATGTAGTTGTCCAGGCTGCTGTCGAACAACTTGCGGCCAAGAAAGCTGATCACGCCGACCGTCACCGAATGTTCGTAGCCGAGCGGGTTGCCGATGGCGCAGACCCACTCGCCCATCCGCAGCGCACCCGAGTCGCCGAGTGGCGCGACCGGCAGCCCGGATTGGCCGTCGACTTTGATCAGCGCGACATCGGTGTCCGGATCGGTGCCGATGACCCGCGCCCGCAGACTGCGTCCGTCCGACAGCTTGACGATGATGCGGTCGGCGCGGTCGATGACGTGATTGTTGGTGAGGATGCTGCCGTCCGCGTCGATGATGAAACCGCTGCCGGCGCCGCGGCGCGGCTGATCGCGGTCGCCCCTCGACGGGCCGAGCGCCGATGGACCGTCAGGGTCGGGGGCCTCGCCACCGCTGCGTCCACGGCGGCGCCGACTGTCTCGTGAGCGCGACGTCGCGTCGATATTCACGACCGCCGGGTTCAACCGCTCCACCACGTCCGCGAAGCTGACCAGCGGCGGGCTCACCACACTCGAAGCCGATCGCGTCCTGGACCGCGCGGTGTCCGCTCTGGCCGGCGCACCGGCCGCCACCGACGAACGGGCGACGCCGCCGGCGACGATCGCACCGATCAGAAACGCAACGCACGCGGTCAGCGCGACAGTGACGATCGTGAAGCGCCGCGACATCTCAGTTTTTCATTATATGCGCTCGAGGAACGCCTCGAACTCCTGCTCGTTCATCCGCTCGACGCCGAGCTTCTCGGCTTTTTCCAGCTTGCTGCCGGCATCCGCACCGAACACCAGATAGCTGGTTTTCTTACTCACCGACCCGGCGACCTTGGCGCCGAGGCGCTCGATCTTGGCGGTCGCTTCCTCTCGTGTCATCGTCGCCAGCGTTCCGGTCAGGACGAACGTCTTGCCCGAGAGCGGACCGGTCTGCGCGCTTGGTTCAGGCAGATCCGTCGTCATCTTTACGCCGGCCTTAGCCAGGCGTGCGATCAGATCCCGGTTGCGCTCCTCGTCGGCGAACGCACGAACCGAGTCAGCGACTACTGGTCCGATTTCCGGCACCGACTGCAACGCGTCGCGGCCGGTATCGAGCAACCGTTCCATCGAGCGAAAATGCCGCGCCAGCGTCGCCGCTGCTTTCTCGCCGATGTGACGGATGCCGATCGCGTAGATCAGCCGCGACAGATCGTTCGCCTTGCTGCGCTCAATCTGCTGCATGACGTTGCGGCCGACCTTGCCCAGCTTGCGCGGAACGGCTCGTTCCGAGCGTGGCTCCTTCGGGGTGACGACCAGTGACTCCAGCTGATCGACGGTCAGGTGATAGAGGTCGGCGAAATCGCTGACCAGGCGCTGCTCGAGCAACTGGTCGACCAGCGACGCGCCGAGCCCCTCGATGTTCATGGCGGTGCGCGATGCGAAGTGTTCAAGGCTGCGTCGCAACCGGGCTGGGCACGAGGTGTTCTCGCAACGCCAGACCACCTCTTCCTCGTCGCGGCGCAGCAGGCTCGCGCACTCCGGGCACATCGTCGGCATCTGCCAGGGGTCGGCGCGCGGCGAGCCATCGGAAGGGGGCAGAATCGGTTTCACCACCTTCGGGATGACGTCTCCGCCCTTCTCCAGCAACACACGATCACCCGGGCGCAGATCCTTGCGCGCGATGTCTTCGGCGTTGTGCAACGTCGCCATCGAAATGGTCGATCCCGCGAGCTTCACGGGCTCGAGCACGGCGTAAGGCGTCACCGCGCCCGTCCGCCCGACGTTCACCTCAATCGCCAGCAGCCTCGTCTCTGCCTGCTGCGCCGGGAACTTGAACGCGGTGGCCCACCGCGGAAATTTTGCGGTGGTCCCCAGCCGCTCCCTCAGCATCAAGTCGTCCACCTTGACGACGACACCGTCGGTTTCGAAGTCGAGGGTGTGACGCTTGTCGGCCCAGTCCGCACAGAACGCGGCGACCGCATCGATGCCGGCGCAGAGTCGCCAATGGGATTCCACCGGCAGTCCCCACGACGCCAGCGCCTTCAGCGTGGACGAGTGAGAACTGTAGCGTCCGGCTTTAGCCGGACCCGTGGCAGGCTTAGCCGGACCCGTGTCAGGCCGAGCAAGCTCGGCCCCTACGTCGATCGCCGCGTTCGTAGGGGCGGAGCTGGCTCCGCCCTCGCTCGGCTCGCTCACCAATTGATACACGAACGCGCCCATCTTCCGCTTCGAGACCAGCGCGGGGTCGAGATTGCGCATCGTGCCGGCGGCGGTGTTGCGCGCGTTGGCAAACAGCGGCTCGCCCGCGTCCTCCATCTCCCGGTTGAGGCGCGCGAAGGAAGCGCGAGGCAGGAACACTTCGCCGCGGATCTCGATGCGGCCGGCGGGCGGACCGCCGAACGCGTCGGCCGGCGTGCGCAGCGCCAGCGGAATCGGACGGATGGTGCGAACGTTGGCGGTGACGTTTTCGCCGTGCGCGCCGTCGCCGCGCGTCGCGCCGCGAGTCAGCCGGCCATCGATGTAGGTCAGGGCGATGCTGAGGCCATCGATCTTCAGCTCGGCGACATATGCCACCGCCGCATCACCCAGGCCCGCGCCCTTGCGGACACGTTCGTCGAAGGCTCTCAGCTCGTCTTCGTTGTAAGCGTTGTCGAGACTGAGCATCGGCACAAGATGATCGACCGTCTCGAATCCCTCGACCGCCCGGCCGGCGACGCGCTGCGTCGGCGAATCAGGCGTGACCAGTTCGGGATGCTCGGCCTCTAGCCGTTCGAGCTCGTGCAGCAGTCGGTCGAACTCCTCGTCCGACACCTCCGGATCGTTGTGAACGTAGTAGCGCTCTTCGTGATGGCGCACCGCGGCGCGCAACTGGCGCAGCCGCTCGTCAGGCGGCATCACGACCTGCGACAAC
>DASXGC010000118.1:0-3823 GCA_036489235.1 Vicinamibacterales bacterium | reverse complement strand
AGCGGCTGGCGGACGCGATCGCACGGGTGCTCGAGGCGCACCCGCTCGAGGGCTGACGCGCATGTTCCGCCGACGAGACGCCGACGATTTCGCCGCCGAGGTCGCCTCACATCTCGAATTCGAGATCGAGCGTCTGCAGGGGGAGGGACTCAGCGCGGACGAGGCCCGCGCGGCGGCCCGCCGGACGTTCGGCAACCTGACGCTCAGTCGAGAGCAGTTCTCCGAACGTCGTCACTGGCGTGCGTGGGACGGGATCGTTCAAGACGCACGACACGCGGTCCGCACGTGGCGGAACGCGCCCGGGTTCGCGCTCGTCTCGGTGCTGACCATTGCGCTCGGTATCGGCGCCACCACCGCCATCTTCAGCGTGGTCGACGTGACGCTGCTGCAACCGCTTCCGTATCCGAGGGCCGAGGCGCTCGTCAGCGTCGTTGACGACTTGCCCGGCACCGGGTCGTACGACGTCGGTCTCTCGCAGCCGGAATGGCTCGATCTGGACCGGTCCGGAATTTTCGAGAACGTGGCGCTGGCGTGGTTTGACGAAAACAACCTCACCAGCGCCTCGCGCCCGGCGCAGGTACGGCTGATGAGCGTCACGCCGAACTATTTCGCGGTCCTCGGCGTGGCCCCGCAACTGGGGCGCGTCTTTCCAGCGGACAACCGATCGCCGGGGTACACGGAGGAGGTCGTCATCAGCGACGGCCTGTGGAAGCGCGACTTCGGCGGCGACGCGCACATTCTCGATCGGAGCATCCGCCTCGACACGGACCTGTACCGGGTCGTCGCCGTCATGCCGCCGGGATTCCACGCGCCTGGGCGCACGGCCGAGGAGCGTGACGTCGATGTGTGGGCCGCGACCAGCTTCTACGGGCCGCCACTGCCGATTGAGCCACCGCGCCGCCTCAGAAACATCCCTGGCGCGATCGCACGACTGCCGCCAGGCGTCTCGACTCCGGCAGCGCAACAGCAGATCGATGCGCTCGTCGCGAGCCTTCGGAAACAGTATTCGGCTGACTACCCCGATGGCAGCGCATGGACTGTACGGCTGGTGTCCCTGCAGGACACGGTCGTCGGCGACGTGCGGCCGTCGCTGATTCTGATGCTGTGTGCCGTCGGCCTCGTATTGGTGATCGGCTGCGTCAATGTCGCGAACCTGCTCCTGGCTCGCGCCAGTACGCGGCGCCGCGAGTTCTCGATCCGGGCGGCGATCGGCGCCGGCCGTGCGCGGCTGATGCGTCAGCTGTTGACCGAGAGCCTGTGTCTGGCGACCGCCGGCGGCGCCGTCGCTGTCGTCGTCCTGGTCATCACGAGAGCCTGGTTGATCCGGCTGATTCCGGCCGATCTGCCCCGTGTGCGAGCGCTCACGTTGGACTGGAACGTTCTGTTGTTCGCCGTCGCGATGACGATCGTCTCCGGTGTGGTGTTTGGCCTCGCGCCCGCGCTCGATGCCGGACGGCGCAATCTGCGCAGCGCGTCGGCGCCCTATCGTCAGGCTCGAACGGGCCACCTGCTGGTCGCGGCGGAAGTGGCGCTGTCGCTCGTGCTGATGGTCGCGGCGGGGCTGCTCATGCGCAGTTTCTGGGACCTGCTGAATGCCCGGCTCGGATTCAACCCCACCGCGGTGACGACCGTTCGCACGCGATTGCCGTATCCGAACGACACCAGCATCGACGCGTACAGGACGATCGGGCAGGAGGCGCCCTTCGTCCGCGAGTTGCTTCGCCGAACGCAAGCGCTGCCGGACGTGACTGCCGCCGCCGTCGGCAGCAGCAGCGCGATCCCCCTCGATCACGCGCATCGTGACATGAACGTCATGCCGATGCTCGTCGAAGGCCGTGGGACGGACGCGACTGAAGCGCCAATCGTCGACGGCGCCGTCGTCACGCCCGGCTACTTCCCGCTCCTCGGAATGCCGCTGGTGCGCGGCCGGCTGTTCAATGACTTCGACGTCGGAACCACGCCGGCGGTCGCCGTCATCAACGAGGCCATGGCGCGGGCCTTCTGGCCGAAGGCCGATCCCATCGGTGCGCATGTGAAGCTGTCCGGCTCGGCCACCGCGTGGACGACGGTTGTCGGCATTGTCGCCGACGCACGCACGGAAACCCTCGCCGATGCGGATGTGCCGCAGATCTACGCGAGCAGCTATCAGAAGACGGCAAAGCATCTGGCCATCTTCCTGCGCGGACCAACGGACACCGCGGCGGCCGCGGACCGTGTCCGCGAGATCGTCCAACAACTCGATCCGGCGCTGCCGGTGTTTGGCGCGAGACGGCTGCCGGATGAGATTGCCGCGTCGGTGGCGGGCCGGAGGTTCGTGCTGCAGATCATCGCCGTGTTCGGCTTGACCGCACTGGTGCTATCTGCGCTCGGGATATACGGCGTCATGTCGTACACGGTGGCGGCCCAGACGCACGAAATCGGCGTGCGTCTCGCGCTGGGCGCTCCTCGAACGACCATCCTGGCTGGCATCATGGGCCGCGGTCTCGTGGTAACGGCTGCAGGCACCGTGGCCGGCGCGGTGTGCGCCGCGATGGTCGCGCGCCTGATGGCGGCGACGCTCTACGGCGTACCGCCGTTCGATCCACTCACGTTCGCGGCCGTCACGATCGTGTTGCTCGGCGTCGCAGTGGTCGCCTGCCTCATCCCGGCGCGCCGGGCGACGCGGATCGACCCGCTGACGGCCTTGAGGTCTGAGTGATGTCAACAGCTATCTCCCGACGCGAAGCGATGACGCTGCTGGCGGCCGCTGCCATGCCGCTGCAGATCTCCGGTGGCAAACCGGTCATCCGAACGGTGCTCCGCGACGTCCGCCCGGAAGACATCGACGGACCGATCCTGATCCACGAACACCTGTCGCTCGGCGGCACTTCCTGGGGCATCGAACGGCCCGCGACCAAGTGGTACGACGATGTTGATCTCATTGCGCGTGAAGTCTCGGCCTGCCGGGCCAGCGGCGTCCGCTGCATCGTGGACACCGGCACGAGCGATCTCGGACGCAAGATCGAGACGCTGCGAGCGATTGCCACGCGCTCGAGCGTGCTCATCGTCGCCGGCGGCGGTCTCCACGCGAAATCCGACTACCCGCCGGATGCGTTGCGCAAGTCAGCTGATCAGCTCGCCGACGACTTCCAGCAGCTCGCGGTGGCCGAGCGCTGGGGCGCGATCGGAGAAATGGGCACAGGCACCGATCTGCCGATGGACGCTCAGGAGCACAAAGCGCTGCTCGCCGCGGCAAAGGTGAGCCAGCGCACCGGGCTGCCCATCATCACGCACGTGTCAGACGGTTGCGCACGCTGCGCGATGGATCAACTCGAGTTGTTCGAGTCGGCCGGCGTCAGCCCTGATCGCATTGTCATCGGCCATCTCAACGACATCACGGAACAACCCGCCGCGGTGCCCATGGCGATCGCCAGACGCGGCGCCTACGTCGGCTTCGATCACAGCGGCAAGCCGGACGATGCGCGCGCAGACGAGTACGTGAAGACGATCCTCGGGCTTCTCGAGGCGGGACTGGCGAACCGGATCTGCCTGTCGTCAGATTTCGCCAGCGCCAAGTATCTGCGGGCGAACGGCGGCCCAGGTATCGACATGACGATCACGAACTTCGTCCCGCGCTTGAAGCGCGCAGGTGTCGATGACCGGACGTTGCGCACGATTCTCGTCGAGAACCCGCGTCGAGTCTTGACGTTCGTGCCTCGAGCCTGAAGTCTTTTGCCATCCGCGGGAGACGGTGGCTCTCACTCAGCGCGAAATGCCGTGATCGGATCGACGGTACTCGCACGGCGCGCCGGAATCCACGCGGCAGCGAGCGAGACCACGATCA
>DASXGC010000103.1:0-2623 GCA_036489235.1 Vicinamibacterales bacterium | reverse complement strand
CAACGTGGTCGAGTTCACGACCTACCTCGTGCATTCGCAGGACATCGCGAAATTCATGGCTTATCGGTTGCGTGAATTTCCGCGCCTGTTTGCGAACGGCGTCTATCCGCCCAACACGCTGCTGATCGTCGACCGTCTGGTCCAGGAGCCGTTCCTGATCGAGGTCCACACCGTCGCCGCGCTGTAGTGCCGCCGGCCCGGTGAGGGCGGTCGACAAAGCCCGTTGGATCGCCCGCGAAAACATGCTGTGTTGGCGCCTTGCCCACAATGGACTTGAGCCGATGCCCATTCATCTCGAACCCGGACCCGACAACGTGCACTGGGGATATTTCGACGCGCGCCTTCCCCCGCGGCTGACGGTCGACAGCGGAGAGCGCGTGACGATCTCGAGTGTATCGGGCGGCCCCGATCTGATGCCGGCGCCACCGCTCAAGATCCCGCCGGCGCTTCCCGCCATTCACCAGAAGGTCCCGCGCCAGTTGGGACCCCACATCTTGACCGGACCGGTCGCGATCAAGGGCGCCAAACCGGGACAAGTGCTTCAGGTCGACATCGAGGCGATCGATGTGTTCTACGACTGGGGCTACAACTCCGTGCGCCCGCTCGCCGGCGCCTTGCCGGACGACTTTGCGGACAATCGCCACATCCACATCGTGCTCGACCGCGCACGCAAGAGCTGGCGGCTACCGTGGGGACAGGAGGTGCCACTGGCGCCGTTCTTCGGCGTGATGGGCACGGCACCGCCGCCGGCCTGGGGCATGATCTCGACCGCGCCCCCGCGCAGGAACGGCGGCAACCTCGACAACAAGGAGCTCGTCGCCGGCACCACGCTCTATCTGCCGATCTTCGTCGACGGCGCGCTGTTCTCGGTCGGCGACGGTCATGGCGTGCAGGGCGACGGCGAGGTCTGTGTCACGGCGGTCGAGACTGGGTTGACCGGAACCTTCCGCCTCACGGTGCGCGACGACATGCGGCTGGAATGGCCCATGGCCGAGACGCCCACGCACGTGATCACGATGGCGTTCGACCCCGATCTCGACGACTGCGTGGTGATTGCGCTGCGCCAGATGCTCGATCTCATTTGCGCGCGCGTCGGGCTCGACCGCTATCAGGCCTACACGCTGGCAAGCCTCGCCGCGGACCTGCGCGTCACGCAGGTGGTCAACGGCAACAAGGGCATCCACGTGATGCTCCCCAAACGCTATCTCGCGCCCGGGTAGTAGCGGCGGGCATCAAGCGGGGTAAAATTCGAGATCGCCGCTTGCAAAGGCGGCGCGGTGCCCTGCCGCTGTTGCGCCTGACGGCCCGTCAATCGGTCCCGAGCTTTATTACGTCGGCTACCTTGTTGTCCTTGGGATCGACGATCACGATCTGCTGCGCGGTGAGGAAAAACCTGTGGCTCTTTACCTGCGGGACCTTCTGGCCGACATCGCTCGGCATCGGCCGCGGGTTGATGCCTGGCGGTATGGGTTCGCCGATCGCCGCCTGAACGTCGGCTGCATCGGCCTTCATATCCTTGACGAACTCTTTGATCGTGTGACGCTGTTCCAGCGTGAGATTGAGCTTGGAAGCCGGCGCCAGCACGTCTTGTGACGGAGTTTGTTGCGGTGACGGAGTTTGTTGCGGCGCAATTTGCGCGCGGGCGTCTGAGCCGGCGAGCGACAGCATCAGTAAGAAAGCAATAATGATCGACGCCTTGTGCATCGCATCCTCCCGAAAGGTCGGGCTTGCCGGCAACCGGTGGCATAACGTAACTGCCGGCGCCCAGTAAGAATGAACTTTTTTCGAGCGAAATAGTTCCGGACGAAACCGCCGCCCGTTGCGGTGCATCGAGGTCCGCTTTCAACGTTCCCCTCTGGCCGTCAACACCCATATAATAAATCGGTCGGTTCGCCGAGCGAGATCGCGGTAGCGATGGAGCTCTTCATGAGCAGAGCATTCGTCAAAGAGCTGGAAGACGCCGTTGAGGAGGTGCCGGAGCGGCCGATTTCGCCGCATCCGAACCTCGTGACCGCGGAGGGACTCGTGCACATCGAGGCCGAAGTCACGCGCCTGCAGCAGGAGCACGCCGCCGCCCAGGCCGCGAACGATCGCACCGCGCTGGCGCGCACCGCGCGCGACTTACGCTACTGGAGCGCTCGGCGGGCGACGGCACAGCTCGTCCTCGCGCCCAGCGACCGGAGCAAGGTGCATTTCGGCTCGACCGTGACCATCGTCCGCAACGACGGGCGCCGCCAGACCTTCAGGATCGTCGGCGAGGACGAGGCCGACCCCGCGCACGGGACGCTCTCGCACGTCTCGCCGCTGGCGCGCGCGCTGTTCGGCAAACAGGTCGGGGACACAATCGAGGTCGCGCAGAAAGAGGCGGAGATCGTGGAGATCGCCTGACGGCGACCGGCGCCGACGCCATCGGAAGTGCGGCTGAGATAACGATCAGAAATAGGCAGCCGGGCCCGACATCCTCAAGGTTTCGTCGACCAAGCCTTGAAGTCCTCCTCGGTTACGGTCGGCAGCTTCTTGAGAAAGGCGACGATGGTCCAGATTTCCCGGTCCGGCACCTCGATGAGACCGAAGCTCGGCATTCCGGTCATATGGATGCCGTGCTTGACGACCCAGAACAGAT
>DASXGC010000351.1:0-14649 GCA_036489235.1 Vicinamibacterales bacterium | reverse complement strand
GGCGCGCGCCGGCAAGCGGGCCTCAAACATTCATGGAGGCTTCGACGACCTTCATGCGCCGATCGACTTCCTCGATGGCCTGCGAGATCTGCGCCCGGCGCCGTTCGTGTGTCGTCGCCGTCAGTTGGCGATCCAGTTCGGTCCGTGCCAGCCTCAGCGTCTCGAACGCGTGCGCCTTTTCCGGGTCGCGGACAATTTTCCCGTGATTCTGCCGGGTCCGCTCACGCTCCAGTTCTTCCATCCGTTCCTGAATCCGCGATTCCGCATCGATTAGTCCTTCGCCCGCATCACCCATGAATCCCCCCGTCCGAGAATGAACCTGTTGACATTATAAGATGACCACGTGACTGCCCGCGTGACGATCGATCCGCTCTCGCCATTTCATGCGGCGACGCGGGGCTGGTTCGCGGCGTCGTTCGACGGCCCGACCGCGCCGCAGTCGCTCGGCTGGCCGGCCATTGCCCGGGGCGAATCGACCCTGATTCTCGCGCCGACCGGCAGCGGCAAGACCCTGACCGCGTTTCTGTGGTGCCTCGATCGGCTGATGTTCACGCCTCCGCCGGCGAAACCTGAGCGCTGCCGCGTGCTGTATGTGTCGCCACTCAAAGCGCTTGCGGTGGATGTGGAACGCAACCTGCGGGCCCCGCTGGCCGGCATCGCGCACATTGCCGAGCGGCTCGGCGAAACCTTCTGGACGCCTCGCATCGCGATCCGGACCGGCGACACGCCCCAGGCCGAGCGCGCCCGTTTCCAGCGAGATCCGGCCGACATCCTGATCACGACGCCGGAGTCCCTCTACCTGCTGCTGACGTCGAACGCGCGGGAGTCGCTGCGCTCGATCGACACGATCATCATCGACGAAATCCACGCACTGGTACCGACCAAACGCGGCGCTCACCTCGCGCTGTCGCTCGAGCGCCTGGAGGCGCTTTGCCGGAAATCGCCGCAGCGCATCGGCCTCTCGGCGACGCAGCGGCCGCTGGATGAAGTGGCGCGGTTTCTGGGAGGAGCGGAGGCAGGAGGCAGAAAACGAAAGGCCTCGACCGAGAAAGGCCTGGCGGGCACGACCGCAACCGCCCGGATCGCGGAGGAGTTTGCCGATCACCGGCGTGCGATTCATTACCGGCCGGTCACGATCGTCGATGCCGGCCTGCGAAAAGCGCTCAAGCTGACGATCGACGTGCCGGTCGAGGACATGGCGCGGCCAGGCGGCGCCGATTCCATTCCCAACGGACCGGCGGGGATGAGCGAGGGACGGCAGTCGATCTGGTCAGCAATATATCCGCGGCTGCTGGAACTGATTCGCGGGCATCGCTCGACGCTGATCTTCGTTAACAGTCGCAGGCTGGCGGAACGCCTCGCCGGTGCGGTCAACGAACTGGCCGGCGAGACGCTGGTGCGCTCGCACCACGGCTCGGTGGCTCGGCCGCAGCGGCTGGAAATAGAAGACATGCTGAAGGCCGGTGTGCTGCGCGCGCTGGTCGCCACCTCGTCGCTCGAACTCGGCATCGACATGGGCGCGATTGACCTGGTCGTACAGATCGAGGCGCCGCCGACGGTCGCCAGCGGCCTGCAGCGAATCGGCCGCGGCGGCCACCAGGCGAACGCGGTCAGCGAGGGCGTCATCTTTCCGAAATTCCGCGGCGACCTCGTGGCCTGCGCCGCGGTCGCCAAGGCGATGCACGACGGGGCCGTCGAAGCGACCCGTTATCCCCGCAACCCGCTCGACATCGTCGCGCAACAGATCGTCGCGATGGTCTCGATGGATCAGTGGGACGTGGACGATCTCTTCGCGTCCATCCGCCGTGCGGCTCCCTTCGCCGAACTGGGGCGGACGGTATTCGACGGTGTGCTCGACATGCTGTCGGGCCGCTACCCGTCGGACGAGTTCGCCGAGCTGCGGCCGAGGGTCACCTGGGACCGGGTTGCCGGAACCATCGTCGCGCGCGAGGGCGCCAAACGGGTTGCCGTCTCCAACGGCGGCACGATCCCCGACCGTGGGCTCTACGGAGTGTTCCTGGCGGGGGCCGGCCCCGGGGCGGCGCGCGTCGGCGAGCTCGACGAAGAAATGGTGTTCGAAACCCATCCAGGCGAGACGTTCATTCTGGGCGCCTCGACGTGGCGCATCCAGCAGGTCACGCACGATCGCGTGCTGGTGACGCCGGCGCCGGGCGAACCCGGGAAGATGCCGTTCTGGAAAGGCGATCGCGCGGGACGGCCGCTCGAACTCGGTCTCGCGATCGGTCGTTTGATGCACGATCTGATGCGGCTGCCGCCTGCCGCGGCGATCGAACGGCTGACGAGGGAACACGACCTCGACGCGCGCGCAGCCGAGAACCTTCTCGCCTATCTGCGCGACCAGCTCGAGGCCACCCACGCCATCCCCGACGCCAGGACGATCGTCATCGAACGAGTCCGCGACGAACTCGGTGACTGGCGGGTGTGTGTGCTGTCGCCGCGCGGCGGCCGCGTACACGCGCCATGGGCAATGGCGGTCGCGGCGAAGGTCCGCGAGGAGACCGGGACCGACGTCGAGACCCTGTGGGCGGACGATGGGTTCGTGGTGCGGTTTCCGGATGTGGACCAGCCGCCGGATCCACGTCTGCTGCTGCCTGACCCGGACGAGGTCCAGGCGTTGGTCGTCCGGCAACTCGGCGCGACCGCGCTGTTCGCCGCGAAGTTTCGCGAGAACGCGGCCCGTTCCCTGCTGCTGCCCAAGCGCCGGCCGGGCATGCGGACACCGCTCTGGCAGCAGCGCAAGCGTGCCGCCGATCTGCTGGCGGTGGCAGCGCGTTACGGCTCCTTTCCCGTCCTGCTCGAAACCTATCGGGAGTGTCTCCGCGATTTCTTCGACATGCCGGCACTCATCGCGACGCTTGCCGACGTCCGCAGCCGGTCGATCCGCGTCGCGACGGTGGACTCGCAGACACCGTCGCCGTTCGCCGCGTCGCTGCTGTTCGGCTATGTCGCGAACTTCCTCTACGACGGTGACGCGCCGCTGGCCGAGCGTCGCGCCCAGGCACTCGCCGTGGACCAGTCGCAGCTTCGCGAGCTGCTCGGCGACGCGGAACTGCGCGAGCTGCTGGACGCCGAATCGATGGAGGCGATCGAACGCCAGCTGCAGCGGCTCGACCCGCAGTTCCACGTGAAGCACGCGGATGGCGTGCACGACATGCTGCTGTCCCTCGGTGACCTGGACGAAGCGGCGCTACGCGAGCGCTCGACCGGCCTCGATGTCACCGCCATCGTCAACACGCTCGTCGCGGCCAGACGGGTGCTGGCCATCCGTATCGCCGGGACACCGCGACTGATCGCCGTCGAAGACGCCGCGCGTTTTCGCGACGCGCTCGGCGTGCCACTGCCGGCCGGACTTCCGGAATCGCTGCTCGAGCCGGTGGCCGATCCACTCGGCGATCTCGCCCTGCGACACGCGCGCACGCACGCGCCCTTCACGGCGCTCGATTTTGCGGGACGCTACGGCCTGAGTGGTTCCGCAGCCGAGGCGGTACTGTTACGGCTTTCGGGAGAAGGACGGTTGGTCGAAGGTGAATTCCGGCCCGGCGGTACGCGACGCGAGTGGACCGACGCCGGCGTGCTGCGCATGTTACGCCGCCGCTCCCTCGCCAAGCTGCGGCACGAGGTGGAACCGGTCGATCAATCTGTCCTCGGCCGCTTTGCGACGACCTGGCAAGGCGTTGTGAAACGCCGTCACGGCGCCGATTCGTTGCTGGATGCGGTCGAGCAGCTGCAGGGAGCGCCACTGCCGGCGTCGATCCTCGAGACCGAAATTCTGGCGACGCGCATCGAAGGTTACGACCCGGCCGATCTCGATGCCGTGACCGCAGCCGGCGAAGTGGTCTGGGTCGGCGTTGAGCCGCTCGGAGAACGCGACGGCCGCGTCGCCTTGTATCTCGCGGACCACTTGCACCGGCTGATGCCGCCGCCGATCCGCGACGACAAGCTGTCCGGGCGCGAGCTCGCGATCGTCGACGCCCTGCGCTCCAAGGGCGCCTCGTTTTTCGGTGCGCTGCACGAGGCAGTCGGTGGCGGCTACCCCGCCGAAACGGTGAATGCCCTGTGGAACCTGGTCTGGCTCGGATTGGTGACCAACGACACGTTTCACGCCCTTCGCGCGTTTACGCATGCGCATGCGCCGCGCCGCAAGGCCGCGGCACGGCGAAGCAGTGTCACCGCGTTCCGCTCGCGACGGCTCGCGCCGCCGTCCGCCGAAGGCCGTTGGACGTTGGTTGGACGCGGTGTCGCCTCGAAGGGCGACGCGACGAAGTGGGCCGCGGCAATCACGCAGCAGCTGTTGTCGCGGCACGGTGTCGTGACGCGTGAGGCGATCGCCACCGAAACCATCACCGGCGGCTTCGGTCTGGTTTATCCGGTGCTGAAAGGACTGGAGGACAACGGCCGTATCCGGCGCGGCTACTTCGTCGCCGGCCTCGGAGCCACGCAGTTCGCACTGCCGGGCGCACTCGATCTCCTGCGGTCGCTGCGCACGCCGCCGGACGACCTCGAAATCGCGACGCTCGCCGCAACCGATCCGGCGAATCCGTACGGCGCCACGTTGAAGTGGCCTGCTCCCACCGCCGCCGCGGCATCGGCGCCACGAGGCATTGTAGACGAACCGGATGAGAGCCGCGGCACGCCCAGGGGACGCGGCCCCACGCGAACGGTCGGGGCGACGGTGGTGCTCGTCAACGGCGCGCTCGCGGCCTACCTCGCGCGTGGCGATCGGCAGTTGACGACGTTCGTTCCTGACGCCGAGCCCGAGCGATCGAAAAGTGCGCGCGCCGTTGCCCACGTCCTGATCGATCGCGCACGGACCCCTGCGCCCGGCGGTGACGGTCCGCGCGGTATGCTGATCGAAGAGATCGACGGCGTGGCAGCCGCACTGCATCCGTTGACCACGGTTCTCGTCGAAGCCGGATTCATCGGCGGCGCGATGGGTCTGCAGGCGACCTTCAGAAAAAGCTGACGAGTGCCAGAGGGCGACACCATCTTTCTCGCCGCCCGGGCCATGCATCGGTTCCTGGCTGGTCACGTGGTCACGCGTTTTGAATCGGTCTACCCGTCCCTGACCCGGGTAGCCGAAGACCGGCCGATCATCGGAAGAATCATCGAATCGGTGGCGGCGCGCGGCAAGCATCTGCTGGTGGCCTTTTCCGGCGACCTGACCCTGCGCACGCACCAGCAGATGAACGGAAGCTGGCATTTGTATCGCCACGACGCCCGATGGCGAATGCCGGTCAGCGACATGCGCGTGATCATCGGCACATCGGATGTCATCGCGGTTGCGTTCAGAATCCAGATCGCGGAATTTCTGTCTGGCCGCGAATTGGCCCGGCACCGACAACTCGGCGCGCTCGGGCCCGATCTGCTTCATGCCGATTTCAACGCTTCGGAGGTTATCCGGCGTATGCACGCGAACGACAGCGTCGCGATCGCCGACGTGTTGCTCAACCAGCGGGTCCTTGCGGGCATCGGCAACGAGTTCAAATCAGAGATTCTGTTCGTCGCCGGTGTCCAGCCTTTTACGCCGGTGATAGAGCTCTCGGACGCCGACCTGCAACGGATTCTTGACGTCGCCCGCACCCAGCTCGCCGACAACGTGACCCCACGATCGAAGGCGCTGACCACGGTGCGCGGGCGACGGACGACGCGCAGCATGAACCCGGCAGCCAGGCTCTGGGTCTACGGCCGCGCCGGGAAGGCCTGCCGCCGATGCGGCGCGCCGATTCAGAGCCGGAAAACCGGAATCGACGCGCGCCTGACATACTGGTGCCCTCGATGTCAGCGATGATCGCGCCGTTTGTCCGCAGGCGAGCTTCTATCGTCCGCGTCGCACTCTCGGTACTCGCCGTGACGCTGCTGACATCAGGCTGTTCCCAGCCCAATCTCAGTGGTGCGTTCGCCGAGGCCGAGCGCTACATGACCGAATCAGCGGACCTCGAACGCTATTTCGCCTACAGCAACGCAGCGCTCGGACGTCCCTATCAGCGTTTTTATGTCCGCAGCGTCGAGGAATGGCACCAGACCTTCGAGGGCAACGCCGCCCAGCGCCCGGCAGATCGCCCGACCGTGACGCCAACGCGGCCACTGGTCCCGTACCGGGATTTTCTCGTCGAGTATCCGCCCGGGTTTTTCCTGATCGCGGTCCCGCCCGCGCTTGTCTCGACGACACCCCGCGGCTACGCGATCGTATTCGGCGCGTTCATGCTCCTGCTGCTCTGGGCTGCGGCGCTGGTCTGCGGCCGCATCGCCATTCTCGCGGGATGGCCCATCTCGCAGACACGTCTAGTCAGCTGGATCCTCATCGCCGCGGTGTGTCTCGGCACACTCGTCACCCAGCGGTACGACGCCGTGGTGGCGTTCCTCCTGTGTGTCATGTGCTGGGCGACACTCGCCCGCCGGCCGGTCATTCTCGGCGTCGCCGCCGGTGCGGCCATCGCAATCAAGATCGTCCCTGCTCTCGTGGCCGGCATATGTGGTCTGTTCCTGTGGCGTGAACATCGCCGCGGAGAATTGTGGCAGGCACTCGGGATCGCGGCTCTTGTCGCGGTTGCGATCAGCGCGCCGATTCTGTTCCTCGCACCGTCGGGCTTCGTGGAAATGCTGCGCTACCACATCGACCGCCCGCTCGAGGTCGGCAGCACCGCCGCCGGCCTGCTCGGGTTGTGGCACTCAATCGATCCGTCAGCCGTCGCTGCCAGTCACTCTTACGGATCCGGCAACGTCGTCGGGCGCCTTGCCCCCGCGGCCCTCGCCGTTACGAACATCGCCGCCGTCAGCGCGATCGCCGCGGTGTACGTCGCGGCGTGGCGACGCTTCGGCGCGCGTTCGACGCCGGAGGGCCGTGCTCGCCTGCTCCTCTCGACGACCACCGCCGTCGTCGCTGCTTTTATCGCCACCGGTAAGGTCGGCAGCCCGCAGTACCTGACGTGGCTGCTGCCGATCGGCGTCCTGGTCACACTGCTCGATCGCCGCTGGCTTCCGCTCGCCGCGCTGCTGGCGACGCTGGTGATCGCGCAGACGGTCTACACGATCGTGCCGTTTCAAGTGGAAGCGTTTCGTCCGTGGGCGTCGGCGCTGGTGGTCGCGCGCAACACCGTTCTCGTCGGGTGGGCGTGGTCGATCGCGTCGGGGACGGGCTGTTGATGGAGCAGCAAGCGACACTGCCCGCTGCGGCCAGGGCTGCGCTCGTCGCGTCTCTGCTCATCGGCTGTGGTGCCGGAATCAGTCAGCCGATGCGACCGCTGATCGGGGTGCCGATGGTCGTCGCGGGATTTGCGACGGCCTGGCTCGCCGCCGTGCTCGCGCGCAGGCCTTCCACCGCTGGTTCCTTCTCGTGGGTCTACTTCTGGCTGTCCGTCAATACCGCCATCGCATTGAGCGCGGCCCCCCTCTACCCGGCGCCGCGATGGTACAACCTGGCGTACGGCGTTCATCCCGCGATCGGCATCCTGCTGATCGGCGTCGCCGCCGGCGGCGGTGCCAGGGCACGCGCTGTCGCGACGTGGATGGCGGTGGCGAGCGCCTCTCTGCTGCTCATCGTCACGCCCATCGCCATCCCGCAACCGTCGATTGATGTCTGGACGCTGACTCAGGCCAGCGTGAAGGCCATGCTGCACGGGATTCATCCGTACGCGATCGTCGCGCCCGATACGTATCAGGGAGCGTACGACTTCGGCTACAGGACCGTGGTCTTCCCCTACATGCCGCTCGATCTGATCGTCAACGCTCCGTCGGTGATGTTGTTCGGCGATTATCGATTCGGGCTCGCGATCGCCTTTCCGGTCACCGTCGCGCTGCTGCGCGCAGCAGGCCGTCGCATGCAGGTCGGGGATCATACGCTTGATGTCGCGACGCTGACGCTGGCGCTTCAGCCGTACAGTGCGTTTCTGGTCGCCGCCGGCTATATCGAGCCGATCATGGTGGCCGCGCTCGCGCTGTTCGTCCTGGTGTCGGCGCGCGAGATGGGCGGCATGGCCTCCGCGATTACCTTCTTCCTCCTGCCCGCGCTCAAGCAGTACGTCGCCGCGCCGGTGCTGATCTTCCTGGCGATGAAGCCGCGACCGCGGGCCCTCGTCACCGGCATGGCGGTGGCGGCGGCCACCGTCGCGCCATTCCTGGTCTGGCGCTGGCACGCGACGCTGGCAGGGATCATGGCGATCGTGAACAACATGCGTTCGCCCGGCGCGTTCCGGACCGACAGCCTCTCACTCACCGCCGTCGTCGCGCTCGTCTCCGGCGTGCGTGTCGGGCCCTGGCTCGGAGCGGTGGCGCAGCTGGCGAGCGGCGCCGTCGCCTTCGCGCTGCTCAGGCGAAACGGTCTGGCGGGATTTCTCGTTGCGTCGGCACTCGCGGTCATTGCGTCGTTTCTCGTGGGCACGCAGGCGTTCGCCAACTATTACGCCTTCGGCGCCGCACTCCTCCTATTCGGTGCGCTGTCGATGGCACGCCAGGACGGTTTGGAGCAGTCATGATTCGGGGAATCGCGCGGTCGATGGCGGCAGCCGCGTTCGCGGGCATCGTGCTGTTTGCGGCCAGCGCGATCGATTTCTTCGCGTTCTGCGAACAGCATCGGGCGTGGACACGCCGGCAATCCGGAGAATCGCTCGTTATCCGATCGGAAAGCATGGCGGTGGCTCGGCCGGGCGACGCGATTTTCTCGTGCACCAGCCAGCACTGCTTCGACGGAACTGCCAATTGCCACATCGATCTCGGCTGTTACTGCGCTCCTGCAGAGCTCAGCCCCGACCAGGTCGCTGGCTTCCTGACCGACGGTAAGTGCAGCGTGGATCAGCCATTTCCGGCTCCGGGCGACGTCACAGGCTCTTGTCAGCACGCCAGCTGCGACGGTCACATCCCACCACTAGCTCGGCCCTAATTATCGAACCTCTAAGAGCCGAAAAGCTAAGCGGCGATGAGTTGGCTTTTCCTCGGCATCCTGTATTCAACCGGCTTCGCGATCGTTGGCTGGGTGTTGCGCGACCAACCCGAGCTTTTGAGCTGGTTTCGGGCTGGAGCCTTGCTGGTGCCGCCACTCGTGGGCGCGGCGGTCATCGTCGTGCGCCGCCACACCTGGCGGGGATGCCAATGGCTGTTCTGGGCCACGATCGCGCTCGGACTCACCATGTCGGCGCTCGGACTCACTGGGTGGGCGGCCGAAGAACTGATGCTCGGCCGCGGCACCTGGCTGACCTGGCCAGCGGTCTTCGCACTGTTTGGGAGCGTCGCGCCGCTCTTCGCCTTGCTGGCACAGCCCCACCTTGGCCCGCGCGAACCGCTCGCAGCGACCACCGCCGTGGATCTCGCCGGCCTGGCCGTCGTCACTGGATTTCTTTATTCCTTCTTTGTCACGGCGCCGACCTCGTCGTCACTGGTGCTCGTGTCGGAGCTCCAGCAGGGACTGGTACTCGCCGGCATGGGCGCCGCGATGTTCGCGGCCCGGAACACTCCGTGGCGTGATACCTATCGTCGCCTGACGCTCGGCGCCGCCGTCGCCTTCGTGACCCTGACCCTCAGCAACATCGAGGTCGGCAAGGGACCGTACCAGAGCGCGTTCGTCTACGACTTCACGTGGATCCTGCCGTTCGCGTTCTTTCCGTGGGCCGCTACGCAGTCGCCGATTTCTGAGTCCGCGGCGGACACCGCAATCGAGGAAGAGGAACTCGCGCGGCCGAGGCCGTGGGTGATTTTCACGGCGGTCGCGCTGTTGCCGTTCCTCGATTTCGGCTTGCGGCAGATCACGCCGGACGATGGCATGGTCGGCTTCCGCAACCTGTCCACCGCAATCGCCATCATCTCGGTGATGCCGCTGCTGGTCGCCCGGATCGCCGCCGAGCGCGCCGAGTTGCAACAGGCCGGCGCGACCATGCGGCTGATGTCGCAGGTCATCGAGCAGACCCAGGACCTGATCCTGGTACTGACGGCAGACGGGCGCTGCCGCCACGCCAACGAAGCGTTCTGTCGCGCGCTCGATTGCACGCGCAAGGACATTCTTGCCAAGAGTCCACGGGAACTGATGGCCAACGACCCGATTTCAGCCGAGGACATGCAGAGTGTTGTCCGCAACGGCAGCACGTGGCGTGGCACGGTGTTCCGGATTCGAGCGAACGGAACGACCTTCCCGGTCTCCTCAACGATGGTGGCGCTGCGCGGCAACGACGGGACGCTGACGCATTTCATCTCGATCGAGCGCGACATCTCTGAGGAACGGCGGCTGCGCGAGCAGTTGATCCACAGCGAACGGCTGTCGGCAGTCGGCGAGCTGGTCGCCGGTATCGCCCACGAACTGAACAACCCGCTTCAGGGCGTGATGGGCAGCGTCGAGCTGCTGATCCGCGCGGACAATCGCGTCAATACCCGAGACGAGCTCGAGGGCATTCGCGCCGATGGCGAACGAGCCGCGAAAATCGTCCGCAACCTGCTGTCGTTTGCCCGGCGCTCGGCGATGGATCGATCGGTCGCGGACCTCAACGAGCTGGTTCGCGCGACACTGGTCTGGAGGAAGAGCGACCTGATTTCCGGACGTGTGACGCTCGAGGACACCTACGCCGACGAACTGCCCTTGATCATCGTCAACCGCGAGGAGATCCAGCAAATCGTCCTGAACCTCGTGATCAATGCCGAGCACGCGATCCGCGCGACCGGTGCCCCGGGGACGCTGCGGGTCAGCACCAGCGCCACCGACAACGCGGTGCGGCTCGACATCAGAGACGACGGCGCCGGCATCGCGCGCGAGGTCGCGAGCCGCATCTTCGAGCCGTTCTTCACCACCAAACCGGTGGGTGAAGGCACCGGCCTCGGACTTTCTCTGAGCCTGGGTATCGCGGAAGCCCACCGTGGGTCGCTGACGATGGTGCCGAGCGAACGCGGCGCGCATTTCAGGCTGACGCTGCCGATGGCATCGCTGCCAACCGTCGCGACCGCGACCGAAAAAGTCGCAATCTAGACGGCCGGATGCTCAGGTGTGCACGCCTGGCGCTTCGTGGCCGGTGCGCTCGACATATTCCACATAGGATCCAGGAAAAGCGTGCGGCTGGGCATCGGTGCCGCTTTCGCCACCGAGTTCCAGGACGCGATTGCTGAGACCGCGGAGGAACTCGCGATCGTGCGAGACGAAGAGCATCGTGCCGTCGAAGTCCTTCAGCGAATCGAGCAGCATCTCCTTGGTCGCCAGATCCAGGTGGTTGGTTGGTTCGTCGAGCACCAGGAAATTCGGCGGATTCAACAGCATTCGGGCGAGCACCAGCCGGGTCTTCTCGCCGCCTGACAGCGCACGAATCTTCTTGTCGGTGTCGTCGCCGGAAAACTGGAACGCGCCGGCCAGGCTGCGCAAGGCGCCGATCGATTCCTTGGGAAAATCCTTCTCCAGCTGTTCCTTGATCGTGAGATCCGGATCGAGGACATCGAGCGACTGTTGCGCGAAGTAGCCCAGATGGAGGCTGGCGCCAAGCTTCACGTCGCCGGCGTCCGGCGCGATCTGGCCGGCCACCATCTTCAACAGTGTCGACTTGCCGGCACCGTTCTTTCCCATGACGCACCAGCGCTCGCCGCGCCGGATGATCATGTTCAAGCCGTCGTGGACGACGCGAGATCCGTACTTCTTGGTCAGCCCTTCGATCACGGCGACCTGGTCGCCGGACCGCGGCGGCTGGCGGAATTCGAACTTCACGACCGCGCGCTTCTTGGGTAACTCGATCTTTTCGATTTTCTCGAGCGCCTTGACCCGACTCTGCACCTGCGCCGCCTTGGCGGCGTGGGCAGCAAACCGTTCGATGAAGCGCTGCTCCTTGGCGAACATCGCCTGTTGTCGCGCGTAGGCGGCTTCGCGATTGGCCTCCCGGATACCGCGCTCGCGCTCGTAGAAGTCGTAGTTGCCGGAGTAGGTGGTGATTTCGCCGCCGTCGATTTCGGCGACCTTGGAGACGATGCGGTTCATGAACTCGCGGTCGTGCGATGTCATCAGCAGCGAACCGTTCAGCGACTTGAGAAAGCTCTCGAGCCAGATGATCGACTCGATGTCGAGGTGATTGGTCGGCTCGTCCATCAGCAGCACGTCCGGACGTCCGAGCAGCACGCGGGCCATCGCCACGCGCATCTTCCATCCGCCGGAAAGTGCGCCGACGTCACCGTCGATGCGTTCGTCCTCGAAGCCGAGTCCGTGCAGCACCTCGCGCGCCTGCGCTTCGAGTGCATAGCCGCCGAGGTGGTCGTACTCCTCCTGGACCTCGCCGAAACGCGACAGGATGCGATCCAGGTCGTCGGCCTGATCCGGGTCCGACATCGCGTTCTGCAATTGCTCCAGCTCGTGATGGAGATCGCCGACCCGGCCGCTGCCGAGAATCGCTTCGTCGAGGACCGAGCGGCCCGACATTTCCTCGACATCCTGGCGGAAGTAGCCGACGGTCATCTTCTTCGGCACCGAGACGTCGCCTTCGTCGGGCACTTCCTCGCCCACGATCATCCTGAACAAGGTGGTCTTGCCCGAGCCGTTCGGACCGACCAGACCGACTTTCTCGCCAGGATTGAGCTGGAACGAGGCGTCCACGAAGAGGATCTGCTTGCCGTACTGCTTGCTGACCTTCGAAAACGAAATCATCTTGATATGCTAGCGCCCGGATGCAGGCAGGCGGAAGGGCCACTCTCATTCTCTTCGTATTGTTCCAGGCGTTGTACGGACTAACGTCTTCAGGCAACGCATTTCGGGTTCCGGACGAATTCGAGGTCTATTTCCAGGCCGAGCACCTGGTCGATGCCGGCGACCTTTCAGTGCCGCAGACCCTCGGCATCCGGATGCGGGGCGACCAGCCGATCTTCTTCGGCCGGATCGGGCTGGATGGCAAACCGTACGCCCCCTACGGCCCGCTGGCCGCGATCCTCGCGTTGCCGCAACATCTTGTCGCGCGTTTCGTTGCCTCGCTCACCAAGGTGCAGCGCTCGCCGTTGCCGGATGGCCTCGCGTGGGTTCTGCTGGTCAGCGGACTGACGATGATCGCGTCCGCAACCGCCGCGGCGCTGGCGGTCGCCGGGTTTCATTACGCCGCCCTTGCCATCGGCACGCCGCCGCGCACCGCGCTGACGCTGTCGCTGCTGCTCGGCGGCGCGACCATCCTGTGGCCGTACGGGACAACGTTCTACTCAGAGGCCTGGCAGGCCGCGGCTTTCATCTGGGCGGCGGCGCTGTTGCTCGATGCTCGACGGCACACATCACGGGCCGCACTCTACGTCGTCATCGCCGCAGCACTGCTTGCGATGGCTGGCCTGACCAAAGTCACCAGCCTCGTCTTCGCGCCCGGCTTCGTCATCGCGGCGTTGTGCGATCGATCGCCATGGCGAACGCGGGTGCAGGTGGCGGCAGCGCTTTCCGCGGGAATTGCAGCTGCAGCGGCCATCCAGATTGGCTGGAACGTTCACCGCTTCGGTCAGGCATTCGAGTTTGGATACAACTGGTCCGAGGCGATTCCCGAGCTGCCGCCGCGATTGTTCCTCCTGACCGAGCTGCCGCACGGCCTCCAGGTGCTGCTGCTGTCGCCGGGAAAGTCGATCTTCGTGTGGGCGCCGGCGCTGGTCCTGTCCCTGGTTCGCGCCAAACGATTCGCGCGGATGGAACCGGCAATCGCGGCGGGCGTTGCCGTCTCAGCCGCGGTCGGACTGCTCTTTTTTGCGGCCTACCTTTTCCCGGAAGGTGGATACGCCAACGGACCGAGACAGCTCGTGCCGATCGTGCCACTGCTTCTGTTGCCGGCGGCAGGGCGGGACAGCCGGTGGTCGCGTGGCGCCGTCACCGCCTGCGCCG
This sequence comes from Vicinamibacterales bacterium, assembly GCA_036489235.1. GTDB lineage: Bacteria > Acidobacteriota > Vicinamibacteria > Vicinamibacterales > CAVVIG01 > CAVQFC01. The sequence goes on along the minus strand of DASXGC010000351.1, from coordinate 839 downwards.
CTATCGGCGCAGTCATCGCGATGCTCGCAGTCTCTGTTTCGTTTCTCGAAGATCAGTCGCTGGGCGCAGATCTTGGCGCGGGCGCTCGAACCACCTACTACGATCGAATCAGACCGGCGCCTGGACGTCCGTGGAACAGCTACCGCGCCGATTTCATACCGTTCGTTTCGGCGCTGACCGTGCCCGGTTGGCTTCACACGGAACGGCTCGGTCAGGGTCCGGATTTTTTCCCGCTTCACTTACTGCAGGCACGACGGCAGCTGCCAAACGGGGATCAGATTCCGTTGTGGCTGGTGTGGTCCCTGCCAATTTTCTGGCTGGCGATTCTTTCGGCCGCGGTTGTGGCCCTCGTTCACTACGGACGCGAAACGGCAAGGCTGCCCGATCGCCGGCGGAAGCGCCAGGGCGGCGTCAGTCGAGTCACGTAAAATAGGCGCATGGCTTCAACCTCGTCGTTCGATATCACCTCGAGTGTGGACTTCCAGGAAGTCGACAACGCACTGAACCAGGCGCGGAAGGAGGTCGTGCAGCGCTACGACTTCAAGGGTGCGAAGGCGGACATCGACCTGAGCACCGCAGAAAAGACGCTGACGCTGACCACCGACGACGAGATGAAAATGAACGCGCTGTGGGAAATCATCCAGACCCGTTTGGTCCGGCGCGGCGTCGCGGTGAAAAATTTCAAGGTCGAGGATTCGGAACCGGCCGCCGGCGGCACGGTCCGTCGCGTCATCACGATTCAACAGGGCATCCCGATCGAAGCCGCGAAAGAGATCGTGAAATTTCTCAAGGACCGGAAGCTGAAGAAGGTCCAGGCCAATATCCAGGCCGATCAGGTC
>DASXGC010000011.1:0-35836 GCA_036489235.1 Vicinamibacterales bacterium | reverse complement strand
GCGGTGGCGCTGGTGCTCGACGCGCGTCCGATGCTGACGCCGCGAGAGACGCGGACCGTGCTGCAGGTGACCAGCAGCTACATGGCGTCGGCGGGCCTGCTGGGCGGGGGCGCGGGAAACATCGATGCGCTGACCGCAGTTGAGATGGTCCTCACGAACAGCGTCCCGACGGCGACGATCGGTGGCGAAGCGGTTGTGGTTAGCGGGCTATCAACCAAGCCAAAGGGGTTCGGGCAGGTAGCGGCTTTGACGGGTCAGGGCCGCCGGGTACCAACCAGTCAGACGCAACCCAAGGCGCCGACGGCAGATTCGATTCTATGGGGTTCCCGTTCAATTCTCTGGGGCTCTACCTCGGACTCGATCCTTTGGGGGTCCGGATCGATCCTCTGGGGTTCAAGCTCCGATTCAATTCTCTGGGGCTCTGACTCGATTCTGTGGGGATCCGATTCGATCCTCTGGGGCTCGGATTCCATTCTGTGGGGGTCCGATTCGATTCTCTGGGGTTCAGATTCCATCCTGTGGGGTTCTGACTCGATTCTCTGGGGTTCAGATTCCATCCTGTGGGGCTCTGACTCGATTCTCTGGGGTTCGAGCACCGATTCGATCCTCTGGGGGTCAAGCGCGGCCTCCATCCTTTGGGGCTCAAGCGCGGAGTCAATCCTCTGGGGGTCGTCCGATCTGTCTTTCTGAAATTTTACGCTAACCAAGTTGAACTAAAACATTCTCAGTCAATATTTTAAGGGGGGAACAATGAAAAAGATCATTCTTTGGGACTAGTTGAGCCGATAGATAGGACGCCAATGGTGTCCCAGTCTGGTTTGACGCGGTTCGGCAAGGCTTACGTCTGGACGATTATCGTCGCGGGCTTTCTGGTCGTCGGCGGCTCGATCTACCAGATGTACATCGAGCCAATCCACAGCCAGTGGTTCATTCTGGCCGCGTTGACGCTGATCAGCGGTTCGGCGACGGTCAGGCTTCCGTCCACCTACGCATCGATCTCAATCTCTGAGACATTCGTAATCACGGCGGTCCTGCTTTATGGGCCAGCCGCGGGAACCGTCATCGTGGCCCTCGATGGCCTGGTCGGCTCGTTCTGGATCTCAAAAAGGAACAATGAGATTCACCGCGCTCTATTCAACGTCTCCGCTCCGGCTCTTTCGGGGTGGACATCCGCGCATCTCTTCTTTCTCGTCGCTGGCATAGCTCCCCTCGTCAAAGAGCCCTCATCGACCGACGCAATTCTCCCCGCGTTGGTTGTATTCGCGCTGAGTTATTTCGGTCTGAATAGCTGGCTCATCGCCTTCGCGATCGGCCTCGAAAAGCACTTGTCGCCAATCCGCGTTTGGAAAACCGGCTTCGGTTGGCTTTCGCTCAATTATTTTGGCGGCGCCTCCGTCGCATTTCTGCTGGTTGGGTACAACAGGACGATCAACCTCGGGTATGTTGGCGCAATCATCCCGCTGTTGCTGGTGCTGTATTTCACTTTCAAAGCAGCGATGGGCCGAGTTGAGGACGCAGACAAGCATGTAGAACAACTGAATCGCATGTACCTCTCGACGATCGAAACGTTGGCGATGGCGATCGATGCGAAGGATCAAGTAACGCACGGCCACATTCGGCGCGTACAGTCACACGCCACGAGCCTGGCGCGAGAAGTCGGAGTGCACGACGACAAGCTGCTCAAGGCAATCGAGGCGGCCGCGCTGCTGCATGACATGGGCAAGCTGGCCGTGCCGGAGTACATCCTGAACAAGCCTGGAAAGTTATCCGAGGCCGAGTTCGAAAAGATGAAGCTCCACGCTGCCGTCGGTGCGGATATCCTGTCGGCGATCGATTTCCCGTATCCAGTCGTCCCCATCGTCAGGCATCATCACGAAAACTGGGACGGCACCGGTTATCCGACCGGGATCAAAGGAACCGACATCCCGATCGGCGCTCGAATCCTGTCCGTGGTCGACTGCTTCGATGCGCTCACTTCAGATCGGCCCTATCGCGCCAGACTCTCAGACGAGGAGGCTATCGAAATCCTGCTTCAACGGCGAGGATCGATGTACGATCCCCTTGTTGTCGACACGTTCCTCAGAGTGCATTCAAAGGTGCCGACACCGCTGCCCCGAAGCGGCCCTCCAAGCGACGTCCTGAACACCATCGCACATTCGAGACGAACGGCTCCGGCAGATCAGCGCATCGCCAGCGGCGACGAAATCACGACGAGCGCGGACGAAATGCTGGCGATTTATGACATCGCGAGGGCGTTGGCCGGACAAGTACATCTGGGCGACGCTGGAGACGTGATCGCAAAGCATCTGCGAAAGTTGATTCCATCGTCGCTGTGTGTCTTTTACCTTTACAGCACCACGAACGACGAGATTGAGGCGCAGCACGCGGTCGGCGATGGAGCGTCCCTTGTACGCGGATTGAAAGTCTCGCTCGGACAGCGCCTAAGCGGCTGGGTAGCCGCCAATCGACAGACAATCTCAAATTCGGATCCATTTCTTGACCTCGGAGACATCGCTCGCGGTCCGGCGTTGATGCTGAACAGCACACTCAGTACGCCACTGATAGCAGACGACAAGCTGGTCGGGGTGCTTGCTCTGTACTCGAAGGACCACAACGGCTTTCAGGACACTCACCGCCGCATTATTGAGATGGTAGCTCGCGAAATTGCTCGCACATTCAAGCGGGCATCAGAATTCGAGAGTTCCGCGCGTCGAGACGTAGTCACGCGTCTTCCAAACGTGAAGCAGCTTGAGCAGTTTGTCGAGTCGGCCGGAGTCGACCGCATTGCGAAGGACGCTCAATTTACGCTCTTGATCATCGACGTGGTGAATCTTCGCGGAATCAACGCTACCCACGGTCGCGATACTGGCGATGACGTCTTACGTCACGTAGCTCGGCAAACGACGGCCGGTTTGCGAGTTGCAGACATCCTGTTCCGATATGCCAGCGATGAATTCGTCGCGTTACTAAATGAAACGAGCTCTGAAGTAGGGCGGGCGATCGCGAACCGCATTCGCGAGAACATCGCGTCCAATTCCCTCGTGTCGACGATCAACGACATTGTGGCCGTCGACGTTGTGGTCACAGCAGTGTCCACCCCGGGCGACGGCGGGTCCCTGCAGGAGTTGATGACGACTGGCCGACAACGCGCAGCCGAGGCGACCTCAGATCACCAGTCGACGCGGGTTGGTTGAATATCCCTCCGATACGACTGAGAATCTCGCCGACCTCCTTCCCCGCCAACAAGAATAGCGATCGAATAGCGGTCTTCGCTGCCGGCTCGGCCATGTCTCGAATTGCACAGTTCGTGACCACCCCGATGTTTTTTATTTGATTTTTATGTTTTCATTGTAAAAATGCGTCGAACGTCGAATCAGCTAATGGAGGCGCCTCGATGGACCCACTCGACAGTGCCAAGCAGTTGCGAGACGCCGGGCAATATCGTCGGGCTCTCGAAATCCTGTCGTCGTCAAATGGTAGGCACGAGCGGTCTCCCTGGGCTGCACTTAAAGCCGAGGTGCTCGAACGAAGCGGCCTTACTTCTGAGGCCCAGCTACTTGCTGAACAAGTTCTAAAGACAAGGGATGTCAGCCTAGCGGATCGCGCAACCTGTGAGGATGTGATCGGAAAAGTACTGGCTGAGCATGGGGATGTCGATGGTGCACTGGAACGGTTTCAGCGCTCGGCGTATCTGGCTCGGGAATCTGGCGACTTGCGCCGATTGTGTTGGTCACAAATCTCTTTACTTGCACTCGTCGCAGACCGCTCGGGTCCCGAGGCTGCCAGTCCGCTTCTGCTCGACGCGAGGCGCGCCGCGATCAAGCTTGGCGACCCGCGAGCAACTGCGGCGCTTCATTTGCACGTAGGAGAACTGGAAGCAAAACGTGGGCTATTTGATGGAGCCCTACGACACGTTGCGATAGGCCAAAAGCTGTTGCATGGATTTCCCAATCCGTGGTTAGACGCTTTTGGCGAGAACGTTAAACTCGCAATTGGAATTCTCCGATCGGACTTTCGAACAGCGCAGGCCCATGGACACCGAGCTGCCGACCTCGCTGAAGAGGCCGGTGTTGCCTCAATCTCCCGCTCTGCGCTTGCAAATCTTGGTTACTGGTTTTATGCCACGGGCGACTTCGAAAAAGCCTTTGAACACTTCGAACGATCGGAGAAACAGTTACGAACCAGCGGCGAAAAGACGAACGCGAGAATCGATTCGTTCGCGAAGATGCTACTCGCTCAAAATCGATTGGAGGAGTGCGCAAAACTCCTTGATACTATCGATCGATCGATTCGCTCTCCGAAGGATCGGGTTCTAAGCGGTAACCGCAGCTCGGAGCTTACCCGTGCTCAATTGTGGTCTCGGATGGGACAGACGGACGAAGCGATCGCAAAGGTACGGTTCGTCCTGACCCTCGCGGACCAGGCCGGGGATAGTTACCTCTCTGCCAGTGCGTCGCTCGCAATGGCCGAACTTCTAACCGAAGTTGATCGATCATCCGAAGCCATCGCGTTAGTCAACGCATCGATTCATGACCGAACTGCGCAGTCCCCGGAGCTGTATGCTCGGAGTGAACGAATCCTTGCTACCGCTTTAGCCAAAGCAGGTGACCATTCGGCAGCTAGCATCCATTTTGAACGGGCCCGCAGAATCTGCACCGCAGTGCAAAGTGTTCCAGAGTTGCTAGAAGCCGAACGTTGCTGGCGAAGAGCCGCAAAATCGCCGCAGGCACCACTTCCGGTCGCAACACTAACGCCGGCGCTTCCGGATCGCGGCCTAGACAATGGATGCAAACCGAGCGTCCTCCACAGCGCAGCTGCCGCAGTTCTGTATCCCGACCGCCCGGAGCTCGTCGCCCGCGAACTGCTCGAACTGCTTCGAACCACCGACTGCATTCATTCCGCCGCCGTCGTCGCCCGCGCGGCCGACGGGACAGAAACAACCCTTATCCAGATCGTGGGCGTCTGCTCGACCAACCACGATGACGCCGCGCCAGCGCGGCGCCTGTCGGTCGGGTTCGCCCACGACCGCGCCATCGACCTGGTCGTCCAGCCCAAATCCGACATCGAGTCCGCCGCCACGGTGAACGCGGTGACGCTGCTGCTGTCGACGGTCCACAACCTCGAACGCGCACGCCTCGAACGCGAGGAACGCGCCACCCTCTGGCCGATCGAAGAACTCCCGATCGAAGGCGAACACGCCGTCATCTCTGGTCACATGCGCGAGCGCATGAACCTGGCGCGCCGCGTCGCCCCGGCCAAGGTCATCGTGCTGGTCACCGGCGAAAGCGGAACCGGCAAGGAGATCCTGGCGCGAGCGGTACACGACTACTCCGAGCGCGCGTCCAAGCCGTTCGTCGCGTTCAATTGCGCCGCCATTCCCCGCGACCTGCTCGAAAGCCAGCTGTTCGGTCATCGCCGCGGCGCCTTCACCGGTGCCGACCGCGATCACACCGGCGTCATCCGCAGCGCCCGCGACGGCACCCTCTTCCTCGACGAAATCGGCGAGCTGTCGCTGGAGCTGCAGCCGAAGCTGCTTCGCTTCCTCGAGTCTGGTGAGATTGCACCGCTCGGCGAACCGCCGACAACGGTGGATGTCCGGCTGGTCGCGGCCACCAACAGCAGTCTCGAAGAAGCGGTGCGGGCCGGAAAATTCCGCGAGGATCTGTTCTACCGGCTGAACGTCGTTCGTTTGTCCCTGAAGCCGCTGCGCGAACGCCGTGACGAAATCGCCGGACTGTCGCAGTATTTCGTGTCGCGCGCGGCGCTCCAATACGACAAGGGCAACGTGCGAATCTCGGACGAGACCATCGAACGCCTGCTGTTGTATCGATGGCCAGGCAACGTTCGCCAACTCCAGAACGAAGTGCGCCGAATGGTGGCCCTCGCCGAACCGGACTCGACACTCGAGCCGGATGCCATCGACGAGGATATTCTCGGCGCGCTGCCGCTGCGATCGACGCTGAACGGCAGCGAGATGGCGATCTCTCTCCACGACAAGCTGACGCCGACCCTGGCCCGCATCGAATGCGAGATGATCAAGGCCGCGCTCTCACGCCACCGCGGCAAGGTGGACGTCGTCGCTAAGGCGCTGGGAATCTCCCGGAAAGGGCTCTACCTGAAACGCCAGCGCCTCGGGCTCTAGCAAAAGCTCCCGTCCCCGCCGGCTGCCGAACGCCTTCCCGCAGCAACGACTCGATCGACGCCAACAACACCCGCTGCGACCCGCCGACCGTTCGAATCGTCTGCAGCTTGCCGTCCCGGATCCGGTAATAGACCGTGCGCCGCGAAACCCCGAGCAGATCCGCCGCGCGATCGACGAGGACCGTTTGCACCATGCCGGGACGTTCGCATGTTTGATACCGCGTCCGCGTCTGCGGTTTTACGCCGATTTTGCGCGCAACTTGATTCAGGAGTCCGCCGCCGACGGCGAAGGCCTTACCCGGCGGGTAGCAGCTTCCCGTCCGCGGGAAGAAACGTTCGTCTGATGAGGTTGGCATACAATCCGCCGCATGCATGGCCTGATGATGGAGTTTCCGCTGACGCTCTCCGCGATTTTCCGCCGCGCGGAGGCGCAGTTCGGCCGCCGCGAAATCGTGTCGCGTCGCGCCGACCGCTCGCTGCACCGCTACACCTACGCGGACTTCGCGACGCGCACCCGCAAGCTGGCGGCAGCCCTCATCAATCTCGGCATTCAACCGGGCGACCGGGTCGCCACCCTGGCCTGGAATCATGGCGCCCACCTCGAAGCCTATTTCGCGGTTCCGCTCGCCGGCGCCGTCCTGCATACGTTGAACCTTCGTCTTCACCCCGACGAACTCGCCTTCATCATCAACGACGCGGATGACCAGGTGGTGCTGGTGGACGAAAGCCTGCTGCCGTTGTGGGAGCAGATCCGGCCGCGCGTCAAGGTGCGGACCACGGTGATCATCGGCGCCACGCGACCGCTGCCCGCCGGCGATCTCGATTACGAAGCGCTTCTGGCCGGGGCGCCGCCCGGCATCGACCGGCCCGATCCGGACGAGCGCGCCGCTGCCGCGATGTGCTACACGACCGGAACCACCGGCAATCCCAAGGGCGTCCTCTACTCGCACCGTTCGCTGGTCCTGCACACCTTCGGCCTCGCGCAGGCCGACTGCATGGGCATCTGCGAAGCGGACGTGATGCTGCCGGTCGTCCCGATGTTCCACGCCAACGCCTGGGGCATGCCGTTCGCGGCCGCGATGGCCGGCGCTAAGATGGTGATGCCGGGCCCGCACCTGGACGCCGCGAGCCTGGTCGATCTGTTTCAGGGCGAACGCGTCACCGTCACGGGTGGCGTGCCGACGATCTGGATGGGCGTGCTGCAGTATCTGGACGCCAACCGCGGCGTCTTCGATCTGTCGAGGATCCGCGCCATGTTCGTCGGCGGCGCGGCCGTGCCGCGCGCGATGCTCGAGGCCTTCGATCGCCACGGGCTCAAGATCGTTCACGCCTGGGGCATGACCGAGCTGGCGCCGCTCGGCAGCATCTGCCATCTGTCAGCCGCACTCGCCGACGCGCCGGACGCCGAGAAATATCAATACCGCGCGAAGCAGGGCCGGCCCTCGGCGTTCGTCGAAATTCGCGCCCGCGGCGACGACGGCCTGGTGCCGTGGGACGGCGCGTCGATGGGCGAACTCGAAGTCCGCGGGCCCTGGATCGCGAGCGCCTATTTCAATCGCTCCGACTGCGCCGACCGCTTCACCGACGATGGCTGGTTCAAGACCGGCGACATCGTGACGATAGACGAGGACGCGACGATCCAGATTCAGGATCGGGCGAAGGATCTGATCAAGTCCGGCGGCGAGTGGATTAGCTCGGTCGCGCTCGAATGCGCGCTGATGGGCCATCCGGCGGTCGCCGAAGCGGCGGTCATTCCGGTGGCGTCGGCGAAATGGGGCGAACGGCCGCTGGCGGCGGTCGTGCTCAAACCCGATTGCACGGCGACGCCCCAGGAATTGAAAACGTTCCTTGCGCCGCAATTTGCCAAGTTCTGGTTGCCCGACGCCTTCGAGTACATCGACGCGATTCCGCGCACGTCGGCCGGAAAGTTCAAGAAGAGCGCGCTGCGCGAGCGGTTCAAGGACTACCAGCTCGCGGAGTGAGCCGGCGCGGGTGGGTTACGGTTTCTTCGTCGCGGCGTCGAGCCGCGCGATCACTTCGTCGGTGATGTCCGCTGCCGGCGATGCCCAGACGATCAGCTTCTGCGGGTAGTCGAAAATAATCCCGATGTGGTCGGTATCCAGGATCTGCCGCAGGATCGGCGTCAGCCGGGTTTCGAAATCGACCTGCATCTGTCGCGTGAGCGCTGCAAAATCCGTTTCCGCGTCCTGGGTCGCCCGCTCGAGTTCGACCTGCGCGCGCTGGATCTCGGCCGGCGCGGCCTTCGCCTGAGTCAACCGCTGAACCGCCGCCTGCTTGTCGGCCAGCGCCTTACGCTTCTCCTCCTCGACCGCCTTCAGTTTCGCGGTGCCGGCCTTGCCGGCAATCGATTCGGCAATCAGCCGCGGGACGTTCACGACCCGGCTCGGATAGGGGCCGTCCTGAGCGGGCGACCCAGACGATTGCAACGCGAGGGCGAGCGTCAGTTCCAGGATCACGACGTTTTGGACGCCATATCTGTGTCGCCGGCCGGGGGTTCAGCAGATGTCACGGGATCGTGATATTATTTTGAGTAGTCAAAATATTCGTCGATGGCATCCCAAACAGACATCCCGATTAAGACACGCGGCTGGCGGCTTCCCGCCACCAGCCTGAGCCTACCAGAGGTCCACGGCTCGGTCACCATCCCGCTTGGGGCCGGATTCTGGCGAAAGCTGTTCGCATTTGCCGGTCCCGGCTATCTCGTGGCGGTCGGCTATATGGATCCCGGCAATTGGGCAACTGACCTCGCCGGCGGCGCCCGCTACGGATACACGCTGCTCAGCGTGATCATGATTTCGAACCTGATGGCGATCCTGCTGCAGGCGCTCTCGGCGCGGCTGGGCATCGCCAGTGGCCGCGACCTGGCGCAGGCCTGCCGGGACAGCTACTCGCGGCCGGTCACGGTTTTCCTCTGGGTGCTGTGCGAGATTGCGATCGCGGCGTGCGACCTCGCCGAAGTGATCGGCGCCGCCATCGCGCTGAACCTGCTGTTTCACCTGCCGCTGCTCTGGGGCGTGATCCTCACCGCGCTCGACGTCCTGATCGTGCTGTTCCTGCAGCACCGCGGCTTCCGCTATGTCGAGGCGTTGGTCATCGCGCTCATCTGCCTCATCGCCGGGTCGTTCGCGATCGAGTTGTGGCTGTCGGCGCCGAGCCTGGCCGGCGTCGCGGTGGGATTCATCCCGCGAACCGTCATCCTGCGCGATCCGAACATGCTCTACATCGCCATCGGCATCCTCGGAGCCACGGTGATGCCGCACAACCTCTACCTGCACTCGTCCATCGTGCAGACGCGAAAATACGCCGACACGATTGACGGTAAGCGCGAAGCGATTCGGTTCGCTTCCATCGATTCCGCGGTGGCGCTGATGTTCGCGTTGTTCATCAACGCGGCGATCCTGATCATGGCGGCGGCGACCTTCCATGGCACCGGTCACCAGGACGTGGCCGAAATCGGCGACGCCTACCAGTTGCTGTCGCCGCTGCTCGGCACGACGATGGCCAGCGTGTTGTTCGCGGTTGCGCTGCTGTGCTCCGGCCAGAACGCGACACTCACCGGGACGCTGGCCGGCCAGATCGTCATGGAAGGGTTCATCAGCCTGAGGCTGCGGCCGTGGCTGCGGCGGCTGATCACGCGCCTCATCGCGATCATCCCGGCCGTGATCGTCATCGCCATCTACGGCGAACGGGGCACCGGGCCGCTGATCATCCTCAGCCAGGTGGTCCTGAGTCTGCAGCTGCCGTTCGCGGTCTTTCCCCTGGTGATGTTCACGAGCGACCCGCACAAGATGGGCCCGTTCGCGAACCCGCTGTGGGTGAAAGTGCTGGCCTGGGCGGTTGCGGTTATCATCGCGGCGCTGAACGTATACCTTCTGTATCAGACGTTCGCAGGCGCGTAGATGTACAGACGCATTCTCGTCGCGGTGGAAAACTCACCGGCGGACGCGACCATCCTGGCGCACGTGTCGGAGCTCGCGAAGCTGACGGGCGCGTCGCTGCTGCTGGTTCACGTCGCGGACGGTTGGGCGGCGCGCAATTTCAATCAACTCCAGCTGCGCGAGTCGGAAGAGATCAAAGGCGATCGCGCCTACCTCGAACGAATGCGCGCAGAGCTCGAAGCGCGCGGATTCGCGGTCGAAACCCGGCTCGCGATGGGTGATCCGGCAACCGAGCTGGTGAAGGCGTCCGAGGAGCTCGGCGTCGATCTGATCGCGATGACCACGCACGGTCACCGCTTCGTGAAGGATGTCCTGCTCGGCGCGACCGCCGACAAAGTCCGCCACCTGGTGAAGGTGCCGGTGCTGCTGCTGCGGGTTCAGGACAAGGAATCACCCGCCAGGTAAGCCTCCTCTCTACGAGCCCTTCCTACGCGTCCCTCCTACCCAACCAGGCGACGTTTCCTGGTGTCTACTGATCTGTGTGAGCGACGCCGAGCTGGTCGCACGCGCCCGTAAGGGCGACCAAACTGCGTTCGGCGAGCTGATCGATCGGCATCGCGTGGCCGTCTATCGGGCGACGCTGGCGGCATTGGGTTCTCATGCTGACGCCGAGGATGCGGCGCAGGACGCCTTTCTGATGGCCTACCGCCGGCTCGACACGTTTCGCGGCGAAGCCAGCTTCAAAACCTGGCTGCTGACGATCGCATGGCACCAGGCAATCAATCGTCGGCGAAGCCTGTTGCGGATCTGGCGCGGAATGGTTCAGCCGAAGACAACCGAGGAGGCTGAGGTGGTGATGTCAACGGTCGCAGCGGCGTCGCCGACACCGGAACAATCGGCGCACGACGAACAACTGCGGCGCGGCATCCGCGAGGCAATTCACGCGCTCTCGCCGAAGCTTCGCGATGCGTTGCTGCTGGCGCAGTCCGGTGATTACAAATACGAAGAGATCGGCGCGATGTTGAAGACGCCGCTGGGGACCATCAAGTGGCGTGTCGCCGAAGCACGTCGTCTCGTTCGTCTTCGACTCGAATCGCGGGGATTGCTGAATGCAGACTGATCCCGTCGACGCGGCGATCAACGAAGTCGCCGCCGCGATGACGACAGGCGAACCGGGCCACGCATTCGCGTCGGAGGTGATGAACCGTCTGCAGGATCGGGGGGCACCTGCCAAGCTCTGGCGCGTGCCACTCGCTGTGGCGTCAGTCGCCGTTGCCGTCATGGCTATCGTGTTCGTCGCACGCGCGGGTCGCCGGGTCGATCATGTGGGCCCAGTCCGGCCGCCGACATCCATTGCTGCCGTTTCTGGAGCCAGCGGCAGTGAATCGCCGTCGGCGAGCATCAGCGCGAAGACGGAAACGTTCTCGACTATACCGTCCTCCAGCGTCAGACGAACCGCCCTCGCGCATAAGACGACGCCGGTGACTGAACGCCCGGCCTCACCGATCGAAATGCTGACGGTGCCGCTAATTGCGACGCCGAAACTGACTACCGATCCCATCCCGGTCGATCCGATCGCAGCCGATCGACTTGATTCGATTCCCCTGCTGGCGATCGCGCCGCTGTCGGCAGACGACGACCAAAGGAGAGAGAAATGAAAATGCAGATGATGTTGATGGCGGCACTCCTGACCGCGGCGATGGCGCCGGTGATTGCACAGCAGACTCCGACGCCGGCCACCGCGCCTCGCCCGCGGACCGGGACGTCCGAGGCAACCCCGCCTCCGCCACCGCCGCCACCTCCGGTTGCCGGCGCGACGACTGCGAGGCGATTGGGACAGCCGGTCAACGTCCAGATGGAGTTCACGATCACCGATCAGCGCGACGGTGTGCCCGCGATCAAGCGCACCGTAACCGTCATCGTCGGCGACAGCTACACGGGCCAGATCCGCTCGCAGTCGGACGTGATCGCCACTGTTCCCCGTGGAGTTCCCTTCCCGGTGACGCTCAATATCGATGCGAGTCCCGAGCTGCTGGCCGACGGCAAGATCCGTGCGGGCGTCAATCTGCAGTACGACTGGATCCTGCCGCAAGCCGAGGGCACACCGGCAACCGGTACCGTGATCAAGACATCGGTGCGCGACACACTCTCGCTGATTCTCGAGAGCGGCAAGACGATGATTGCCGCGCAGTCGGCGGACCCGTCCGGCGACCGCAAGGTGACGGTCGAGGTGAAGGCGACGATACTGAAATAGCGAATCGGTGATTGGGCGATCGGTGATCGGCGATCACCCGATCGCCAATCGCCGGTTCAGGCGAGCCGCCGGCCCTTGATGCGTTCGAGGGTCCGCAGCGGCGAGCGATCGGGATCCTGCATTGCCGCAACCGGCAGCAGGAACGTCTGTTCCAGCTGGTACTGGCCCGCCATCGCCGCATGGCTGACCTCATCGGTGAACGCGAGCCAGGTCGAGCCTGCCGGAAAGTCCACCGCGGTCTGTGGTGACGCTGACTGAAAGTCTTCGTCGCCTTTCATACAGTCGTGGAGCTGCAGCATCAGCGCGTCGTATGCGGAGCGCGGCGACTTGGTGATCCGCGCCAGCGCCAACAGATAGCCGAGCCCGGCCAGCGGCAGCCTCAGCTGCGGCGCGAAGCGGTGCGCCACCGCCGCGAAGTCGTCGCCGACTCTCCACGAGCGCGCACGGCCATCCGGGTTGACGTTGCTGAACACGCGCAGGATGCGCCGTCCCCCCGACGGCGTCGCCGGAAAGCTGTCCACGTGAAGGCGCGTGTCGTCTTTGCGCCACGACGAGGCGCGGCCGGCGATTTCAGCGGGACGGAAGCTGGCGCGACCCCGCATCAGCTGACCGCGATATTCGGGAAACATCACCTGTGTCAGCGTTGCTGCCGCCTCAGAAAATCGAGCGATCAGCGCCCGTAGCGTTTCAGCTTCGGTCCCGCTCGCCGTCGTTCCCCCCAGCCGGCCAGTACGCGGATCGAAGCTCGCGTTTTTCGAGCTTCCGAGAATCGACGGGGTGAAAAGCGACGTCTCATGCGTGCCGATGTCGAAGCGCAACCGCGGCAGGAACAGGACATCGCCACCTTCGAGAAACCCGGCCCACGACTCCGCAGGGGCCGCGATCGGGCTCTCATCCCAGCGTGAACCGCCGATTTGTCTCACTCTTGTCATTGAAATCTAAAGATAATGTAAAGAGACATCAAATGACGTATGAGGAAGTAAATAGCGAGCCCTTAGGTCCCGTATTCTCCTGTATTACACACAGGCACGTTCGGTCTGCCGATCTGTTGGGAGTCAATGGTGTTTAGACGCGCACGGACATGGTCTTTCATTATCGTCGCTGGCGCAGCCGCCGTGGCCGCTTCCGCCTGTGGCAGCAATTCGTCCGCGGCAGGCGCGGGTGGCGGCGGGCGTGGCGGACGCGGGCGCGGCGATGCCGCGGCGGCACCAGTCGTCACGGCCAAGGTGACGCAGAAGGACGTGCCGGTCGACATCGCCGCGATCGGCAACGTCGAAGCCTACGCCAGCATCTCGGTGCGCTCGCAGGTCACCGGCCAGATTACCGAAATCGCGTTTCGCGAAGGCGACTCCGTCCGCACCGGGCAACAGCTCTTCACGATCGATCGTCGGCCGTTCGAGTTGGCGCTGGCCCAGGCCGAAGCGAACCTTCTGCGCGACAGAGCGCTGCTCTCGCAGGCCGAGGCGCAGCTGACGCGCGACGCGGCCAATGCCGAGTACATGCAGATCAGCGCCGAGCGCCAGACGCAGTTGAATCAGCGCGGCATCATCTCGAAGGACGTCGCCGAGCAGATGCGCGCCTCGGCGGATTCGACCGCCGCGGTCGTCAAGGCCGACAAAGCCAATATCGAAAGCGCGCGGGCGCAGACCGTGTCGCAGCAGGGCGCGGTTGACGCGGCGCGCGTGTCGCTGGACTACACCGTCATCAAGTCGGCGATTGACGGCAGGACCGGCATCCTCAGCGTCAAGGTCGGCAGCCTGGCGACCGCGAACCAGACCGAGTTGACGACCATCGCTCGCGTCCAGCCGGTGTTTGTCACCTTCTCGGTGCCGGCCGTGCACCTGGCGATCATCAAGTCGCATATGACGGGAGACCGCCTCAAGGTCGCGGCCACTCCGCAGGACGCCGAGGCGGATGCCGAGACCGGTGAGCTGACCTTCGTCGACAACGCGGTGGACATGACCACGGACACCATCAAGCTCAAGGCGACTTTCCCGAACTCGGATCATCGATTGTGGCCGGGTCAGTTCGCGCGCGTATCGCTGCGTCTCGCGACCTTGTCCCAGGCGATCGTGGTGCCGTCGCAGGCGGTGCAAACCGGACAGGATGGCCAGTACGTCTTCGTCGTCAAAGGCGACTCGACGGTCGAACAGCGAGCGGTCACGCCCGGCCAGCGGGTCGGCGACGACATGGTGATCGAAAAAGGCGTCAAGACCGGCGAGACGGTCGTGACCGAAGGTCAGCTGCGTCTCGAGCCGGGTTCGCGAATCACGACCGATCTGAGCGGACGCGGCGGACGAGGACGCGGCGCCCGGGCTGGCGGCGGCGCAACAGGCGACGGTGCGGCGGGCGGAGCGGCACCGGCTGCTGGCGGAGCGGCGCCAGCCGCGGGCGGCGGACGCAAGTAGCGCGGGCCAGACCCAGGAGCATTCGTGAACGTCTCTGAAGTCTTTATTCGCCGGCCGATCGCCACCAGCCTGCTGATGGTGGGCGTGGCCCTGTTCGGCGTCATCGCGTACCGCGCGCTTCCGGTCAGCGACCTGCCGCAGGTCGACTACCCCACGCTGAACGTCAGCGCCAGCCTGCCCGGCGGCGATCCAGGCACGATGGCCTCGTCGGTGGCGAGCCCGCTCGAGCGCCAGTTCACGACCATCGCGGGTCTCGACTCGATGACCTCGCGCAGCAGCTCGGGCAGCACCAACATCACGCTGCAGTTCGACCTGAATCGCGACATCGACAGCGCAACTGTCGACGTGCAGACCGCGATCGCGGCGGTGATGCCGCTCCTGCCGGCCGGCATGCCGTCGCCGCCGTCGTTCCGCAAGAACAACCCGAACGACCAGCCGATTCTGATGCTCAACCTGACGTCGAACACGCTGCCGCTGTCGGCGCTCGACGACTACGCGGAGACGATGATCGCGCCTCGCATCTCGATGGTGAGCGGCGTGTCGCAGGTGGTGGTCCAGGGCGCGTCGAAGTACGCCGTCCGGGTCCAGCTCGACCCCGACCGCCTGCACGCGCAGCAGATCGGGCTCAACGAGATCGACACCGCCCTGCAGAACTGGAACGTCAACCTTCCGACCGGCCAGCTGTTCGGACCGACCTCCACCTTCAACATCAAGGCGGCCGGACAGCTGATGAACGCCGCCGCGTTCAGGCCGATCGTCGTCAGCTACCGGAATGGCGCACCGGTGCGTCTCGACCAGGTCGCCAACGTCATCGACAGCATCGAGAACGTCTTCAACGGATCGTGGTTCTACACCAAGCCGGACGGTCCCACCGGGGCGCCGCTCAAGCAGACCGCGATCACGCTGCAGGTGATGCGCCAGCCGGGCAGCAACACCATCGAGGTCACCGACGCGGTCCGCGACCTGCTGCCGTCGTTCGAATCACAACTGCCGCCGTCGGTCCACCTGACACCGCGCCAGGACAAGTCCAGGACCATCCGGGCGGCGTTCGCCGACATCCAGGTGACCATGCTGGTCACGCTGTTCCTTGTCGTCGGCGTCATCTTCCTGTTCCTGCACAACGGCTCGGCGACCCTGATTCCCGCACTGGCGTTGCCGTTTTCGATTCTCGGCACCTTCGCAGTGATGCAGGTCCTGCACTTCAGCCTCAACAACCTGTCGATGATGGCGCTGATCCTCTCGATCGGCTTCGTCGTGGACGATGCGATCGTGATGCTCGAGAACATCGTGCGTCACCTCGAGGAGGGCGAAGAGCCGCTCGAAGCATCGCTGAAGGGTTCGCAGGAAATCGGCTTCACCATTCTGACGATGACCACCTCGCTGGCGGCGGTGTTCATCCCGATTCTGTTCATGAGCGGCATCCTCGGCCGGTTGTTCCGCGAGTTCGCCGTCACCATCACCACCGCGATTCTGATTTCCGGCGTGGTTTCGGTGACGCTGACGCCGATGCTCTGCAGCCGCTTCCTGCGCGTCGTCCACACCAAGAAGGGCTTCGCCGGGCTGATGGACCGCGGGTTCGATGCGCTGCTGCACGGTTACGAAGTAAGCCTGCGTGCGGTGCTGCGCCACCGGCTGGCGATGCTGGTGGTGTTCGTGGCGGTTGCCGGCGCGACCGTCCACATGTTCAACATCATCCCGACCGGATTCATTCCGGATCAGGACAACGACTCGATGTTCGTCAACCTCCAGGCCGGCCAGGGCACGTCGTACTACGACATGGCCAAGTGGACGCAGGACACCGCCGACATCGTCATCAAGAACAAGTACGTCGATTCGTTCCTGGCCAGCGTCGGCGGCGGGCCGGGCGGCGGGTCGAACAACGGCCGCATCATGGTGCAGCTGGTGCCGCGGGCGCAGCGCGACGCCACGGCGCAGCAGATCGCCCAGCAGATTCGTCCGTCGCTGCTCCGCTTCCCCGGTTTCAAGGGGTTTGTCGGCCTGCCCCCGTCGCTGCAGATTGGTGGCCGCATGGGCAACCAGAACTTCAGCATCATGATGCAGAGCATGGACACCAAGGAGCTCTACGAGTGGGCGCCCAAGCTCGAACAGGCGCTCTCCGAGCAGGTGTCCGACATTCAGGATCTCTCCACTGACATGGAGATGAAGAGCCCGCGCATCAACCTGGTCATCGATCGGGACAAGGCGGCGATCACCGGGCTGAACGCCACCACCGTGCAGAACGCGCTGTACGACGCGCTCGGACCGAAGTGGGTGACCACGATTTACGGCGACGTCGCACAGTACCGCGTGCTGCTCGAGCTCGACCCGGCGTATCAGGGTCACATCGATTCGCTGGAGAAGGTCGCGTTCAAGGCGCCCAACGGTTCGCTGGTGCCGCTGCAGTCGGTGATCGACTTCAAGGAAACGGTCGGACCCCAATCCATCAACCATTCGGGCCAGCTGCCGTCGGTGTCGGTGTCGTTCGGGCTGAAGCCCGGCGTCTCGCTCGGCGCGGCGACGGCGCATGTGAAGCAGGTCGCGGACAAGATGCTGCCGCCGACTATCAGCACCAGCTTCGAAGGCCAGGCCAAGGTGTTCCAGCAGTCGATGGCCAACCTCGGCCTGCTGCTGTTCATCGCGATCGGCGTGGTCTACATCGTGCTCGGCGCGCTCTACGAGAGCTACATCCACCCGATCACGATTCTCTCGGGCCTGCCTTCGGCCGGCCTCGGCGCGCTGGTGACACTCTATCTGTTCGGCAACGAGCTCAACATCTACTCGTTCGTCGGCCTGGTCATGCTGATCGGCATCGTGAAGAAAAACGCGATCATGCAGATCGACTTCGCGCTCGAAGCCGAGCGCAAGCACGGCAAGTCGCCGACCGATGCGATCTACGAAGGCTGCGTGATCCGCTTCCGTCCGATCATGATGACGACGATGGCGGCGCTGCTCGGATCGATTCCGATCGCGCTCGGCTACGGCGCGGGCGGCGAAGCCCGGCGGCCGCTGGGTCTGGCGGTGGTCGGCGGCCTGGTCGTGTCGCAGCTCATCACCCTCTACCTGACGCCGGTCGTCTATACGTATATGGCCGGCCTGTTCAAGACCCGCAAGATTCGTGAATCGGTCGCGGTCAAGCCGGCGACCGCGTAGACCTCAAGTCGCAAGTCGAGAGTTTTAGAGTTGGAGAAGTGTCTTGAATATCTCTGAAGGATTCATCAAGCGGCCGATCGCCACCAGCCTGCTGATGGCAGCCATCGCGCTGTTCGGCCTGGTCGCGTATCGCTCGCTGCCGGTCAGCGACCTGCCGAACGTGGACTTCCCGACCCTGCTGGTCACGGCGCAGCTGCCGGGCGCGAGTCCCGAGACGATGGGCGCGTCGGTTGCGACGCCGCTCGAGAATCAGTTCTCGATGATCGCGGGTCTCGAGTCGATGACCTCGGTCAACTCGCTCGGTTCCACCCAAATCACCCTCGAGTTCGATCTGAACCGCAGCCTCGACGGTGCTGCCGTCGACGTGCAGGGCGCCATCACGCAGGCGGCCCGCCTGCTGCCGCAAGGCATGCCGACGCCGCCGACCTTTACGAAGGTGAACCCGGCCGATCAGCCGATCCTCTACCTCGTGATCACCTCGACCACGGTGCCGCCGTGGACGCTCGATGAGTACGCCGAAACGCGTATCGCCCAGCGCATTTCGATGGTCAGCGGCGTGGCTCAGGTCCAAGTGCTCGGCAGCCAGAAGTTCGCCGTTCATGCGCAGCTCGATCCGCACGCGCTCGCCTCGCGCCAGATCGGCATCAACGAAGTCGAAGCGGCGCTGCGCAACTGGAACGTCAACACCCCGACCGGTTCGATCATCGGACCGCACAAGTCCTACACCCTTCAGGCCACCGGACAGCTGATGACGGCCGACGAGTACAAGGACATGATCGTCACCTACCGCAACGGCGCGCCGGTGCGGCTGGGGCAGCTGGGCACGATCAAGGACGGCGTCGAAGACGAACGCACCGCTTCGTGGTTCTACAACCAGGACGGCGAACAGCGCGCCATCACCCTTGGCATCCAGCGTCAGCCGGGCACGAACACCATCGCCGTCGCGGACGCCGTGAAGGCGCTGATGCCGCAGTTCAAGCTGGAACTGCCGTCCAGCATCCACATGGACGTGCTCTACGACCGCTCCGATACGATTCGCGAGTCGTACCGCGACGTCCAGTTCACCATGCTCCTGACCCTGGCGCTGGTCATCATGGTGATCTTCGTGTTCCTCCGCAACGTCTGGGCGACCGTCATCCCCAGCCTGGCGCTGCCCTTCTCCATCATCGGCACCTTCGCGGTGATGTATATGCTCGGCTACAGCCTCGACAACCTGTCGATGATGGCGCTGATTCTCTCGGTCGGCTTCGTCGTGGACGACGCGATCGTGATGCTGGAGAACATCTATCGGCACGTCGAGATGGGCGAGGATCCGCTCGAAGCCTCGCTGGTCGGGTCGCGCGAAATCGGCTTCACCATCGTCTCGATGACGCTGTCGCTGGCCGCCGTGTTCATCCCGGTGCTGTTCATGGGCGGCGTGCTGGGCCGGCTGTTCCGCGAATTCTCGGTCACCATCTGCGTCGCGATCCTGATCTCTGGCGTCGTGTCGGTGACGCTGACGCCGATGCTGTGCAGCCTGTTCCTGAAGAAGCCGAGCCACGGCAAGGAATCGACCTTCGGACGGGTGACGGAAAAAGGCTTCGACAGCCTGTTGAAAGGCTACGACCGTACGCTGCAAATCGTGCTGCGGCATCGGCCGGCGACGATGCTGGCGTCCGCAGTAGTGCTGATCGCCACCGGCGCGCTGTTCGTGTTCATTCCCAAAGGGTTCATCCCCGAGCAGGACACCGATCAGATCGCGGTCACGACCGAGGCGGCGCAGGGCACGTCGTACGAGAAGCTGGTCGAGTATCAGCACACCGTCGCCGACATCATTCGCCAGAATCCGAATGTCGAAGGCCTGGTCTCGACGATCGGCGGCAGCGCCGCCGCGACGCTCGGCGGACCGAACCTCGGACAGATCGTGGTTCACCTCAAGCCGCGTAACGAGCGAACGGAACTGGCCAACGACATCATCGCCAAGCTGCGGCCGCAGATGGCCGGTGTCGCCGGCATGCAGGTCTACATGCAGAATCCGCCGACGGTCCGCATCGGTGGACAGGTCAGCAAGAGTCTCTACCAATATTCGATGCAATCGCCGGATCGCGAGCAGCTCTACGCCGCGGCGATCAAGCTGCAAAAGGCGCTCGCCAACGTCCCCGGTCTCGAGGACCTGACCAGCGACCTCGAAATTGCCAGCCCGCAGGTCAACGTCGAAATCGACCGCGACAAGGCCGCATCGCTCGGCGTCACCGCCAACCAGATCGAGAACGCGTTCTACGACGCCTACGGTCCGCGTTGGGTGTCCACGATTTACGCGCCAGTCAACGAATACAAGGTGCTGCTCGAACTGGCGCCCCAGTTCCAGGCCGATCCGAGCGCGCTTTCGCTGCTCTACTTCAAGACCACGCCCGGCCAGGGCGGCGGCGCCAGCAACGCCGGTGCGAATGCCGCGACCACCACGACGCAGGCCGCGGCGAACGCCACCGGTGGCGCGCTGGGCGGCGTGCCGGCTGCAAACGCGACCACCGCCGGCACGGTCGTGCCGCTCGATACGCTGGCGCACATGAAGCAGGTCGTCGGTCCGCAGACCGTGAACCATCACGGCCAGCTGCCGGCGGTCACGATCTCCTTCGGGCTTGCGCAGGGTTCTTCACTCGGCGATGTGCTGACACGCGTGCGTGAAGTCGCCGACCAGACCCTGCCCGACACCGTGACCGGCTCGTTCCAGGGCGCCGCCAAGGCGTTCCAGAGTTCGTTGAGCAACCTCGCGGTTCTGCTCGGCATCGCGATCATGGTCGTCTACATCGTGCTCGGCATCCTCTACGAGAGCTACATCCACCCGCTCACGATTCTGTCGGGACTCCCGTCGGCGGCATTCGGCGCGCTGGTCACGCTGCTGCTGTTCCACATGGATCTGAATATCTACGCGTTCGTCGGCATGATCATGCTCATCGGCATCGTCGAGAAAAACGCGATCATGCAGATCGACTTCGCGCTCGAACAGGAGCGCGCCGGAAAGGCGCCCGAAGTCGCGATCTACGAGGGTTGCCTGATCCGCTTCCGGCCGATCATGATGACGACCATGGCGGCGTTGCTGGGCGCGGTGCCGATTGCCGTCGGCTACGGCGCAGGCGGTGAAGCCAGACAGCCGCTGGGGCTGGTCGTCGTGGGCGGCCTGATGTTCTCGCAGCTGGTCACGCTGTATCTGACGCCGGTGGTCTACACCTACATGGCCCAGCTGCAAGGCTGGATGAAAGCTCGTCAGGCGGCGCGGCAGCCGCTGCAGCCCGTCACTGCCGGGAAGTAGAGCGCCCGTAAACGTCCGGCTGAAGCCGGACGCTACGGATGTGGCGGCTCCAGAGTCCGGCCGGACTGCGGACGCGCTGTAGTGTCCGGCTTCAGCCGGACCGCAGGCACGCCCCGTGCAGCATTCGCTCATGAATGCGCACTCGCACCGCCGCCGGGCTGACCGCCGCCGCACTCGTCGCGCTCTCGCTCCAGTCTTGGGCCGACGCCTCGACCCGCGCTACGTCGCCGCGCTCAAAAACCTCGAAAACCACGGCAAAACCAGCCTCCTCCGCCTGTGGCGATCTGCTGGGATTCCAGGTCCTGCTCGACCGCCAGGGATTCTCGCCTGGCCAGATCGATGGCAAGCCGGGACCCAATTTTTCCCACGCGCTGGCAGCCTTGCAGGCGGCACGCGGGCTCAGTGCCAGCGGAAAGTCCGATTGCGTCACCTGGAAGGCGCTCACCAGCGAAGACCGTGACCCGCCAATCACGTCCTACACCCTTACTGCAGCTGACCTCGACGGACCATTCGAGACGCAGATTCCACCTCGTCTCGATCAGCAGGCAGCCTTACCGGCACTGGGCTATCAGTCGGCCCTCGAGGAACTGGCGGAGCGCTTTCATGCATCGCCGGCGCTTCTCCAACACCTGAATCCCGGCCTCGCATTGAAGGCCGGCCGCTCGATCCGCGTGCCTGCCGTCGCGCCATTCAATCCCGCTCTCAAGCCGGCCGTCGATCCTGGGGCTGACGGGATCACGATCACGGTGTCGCGCAGCGATTCGTCACTCCGCGCGGCGCGTGCCGACGGGACGATCGTGTTCTACGCGCCGGTCACGACCGGAAGCGTCCACGATCCGTTGCCGACCGGTGACTACAAGGTGCTCGGACTGAGCTGGCGCCCGTCGTTCCACTACAACCCCGACCTGTTCTGGGATGCGCAGGACGCGGACGAAAAGGCGACCATCAAACCAGGTCCCAACAACCCGGTCGGTGTCGTCTGGATTGCGCTGAACCTCGAACACTACGGTCTCCACGGTACGCCGGAGCCCGGGCGGGTTGGACACGCCGAGTCGCACGGATGTGTGCGGTTGACCAACTGGGACGCAGCTCGCGTCGCGGCGCTCGTGAAGCCCGGGACGCCGGTCAAGTTCCGATGAGGAAGAGCCGCAGCCGGCGAGCGCTCCCGCTCTTCGCCCTGGTCGTGGCGTTCGCGGCAGGAGTCGCAGTGGACGCGGCACTGCGCGTATACGGTCCGCCGCTCCCCGCCGCCATCAAGTCCGACGTCTGGCTTCCATCGTCCTCGCCACGAACCGCAAGTCCGGTCCGGCTAAAGCCGGACACTACGACTGACACGACGACCGGCACCAGTCAGGTCCGGCTAAAGCCGAACACTACAGCCGCCGTAGCGTCCGACTTCAGTCGGACCTCCGGAACGACCGGCAGCGCGTCGTCGGCGTCATTGCTCGTCCCCATCGAAGGGGTCAGCGCGGATTCGTTCAAGGGCGGCTTCACGGAAATGCGCGGCAAGCGTCGGCACGAAGCGGTGGACATCCTCGCGCCGCGCGGCACGCCGATTCACGCAGCGCAGGACGGCACGATCGCGAAGTTGTTCTCGAGCAAACCCGGCGGCACGACGATCTACGAGTTCGATCCGCCGCAGCGCCTCTGCTTCTACTACGCGCATCTGGAGCGGTACGCCGACGGCCTCCACGAGGGACAGCAGGTCCGTCAGGGCGAGGTGATCGGGTATGTCGGCACCTCCGGCAACGCGCCGCCGAACACGCCGCACCTGCATTTCGCCGTCTTCGAGTTGAACGCCGATCACCACTGGTGGCAGGGGACAGCGCTCGATCCGTATCTCGTGTATCGAGCCAGAAGCTAAGGTCGTTGCTCTGCTGGGTGCGACGGAAATGTTTGACGCTCAGCCACCTCGATCGATACCCTTGCACGCTGTCGACCGCCTGACATGGTGACAATAACTCCGTCCCTGATGTTCTCGGGAGCATGCGGCGACGCCTTCCGTCGCTACGCATCGCTGTTTGGCGGCGAAGTCGTGTACATGCGGACATATGCCCAGTCGCCGCTCGCGGAATCGGTTCCCCCGGACTGGCGCGACAAAGTGTGGTTCGCACGGCTGCGCGCTGGAGGACTGGAGCTAACAGGCGGCGACCCACTCTTTCCCGACTATGAAGTTCCTCGCGGCTTTTCGATGGTCATCGGAGTGGCCAACGCCGACGAAGCCGATCGCGTGTTCGCCGGCCTGGCGGACGGCGGCGACGTCATCATGCCGTTGCAGGCGACGCACTGGTCGCCGCGCTACGGCGTCGTCCGCGATCCGTTTGGCATCCGATGGGAGATCAACTGCGACGCCGAACCCGCTGCCTGACAGTGACTGTGCCGCACAGGCCGGTCAAGTGCGCGCAAATGGTCCTTGCCGCGGCGCACCGGCTGAAGCTCGGTTACACTCGTCTAACTCTCAGGAATCACGATGCGGCCGCTTCCGGTGCTCGCCGTCCTGACCCTCGCAGTGCTGACACCCCGCGCTCCAGTCAGCGCGCAAACCAATCCACGACGCGGTGAATACGAGCGGGATCCGGCGATCGAGGCGCTGGTTGACGCCGCGGAGGTGGTGGCGCCCGAATTCTCAGCCGACGCCCTGCTTCGTTTGTCGACCTCTCCGAGAGTCGACCAGGGTTGGCGTCGCGAGATCGTGGACGATGCATTCTTTCGCGCCTACGGCGCTCAGGAGCAGTACCGGCGGTCCACTCCGCAGCCGCTGTCACCGGACACGCGGCAAGGGGCCAATCAGCTCGCGTATTCGACCGCGCTCACACGGGTGTCGCTGCAGGTGCGCGCCGCCCGACTGATGACGTTCGTCGATCCCGATCGCGCGAGAGAGCTCTTCGAGTGGATCGATCTGAACCCGTCGCCTGGTGTTTGTGAGGATCCGCTCGTGCCGGATCTCGAGGAGTACTACTCGGCCCTCGGCCAGATCGCGCGGTCGTCGTACCCACAGGACGGCCTGGCCGCGCTGCGCTTCTTCGAGCTGTATCTATGGCGCGCCTACCTCCCGAGCGAGATGCCGGCGGTTGCGCGAGCCATCGGACACTTTCCGAGGGGCAAGGAGGTGGCCGAACAGCTCGAAGGATTGCTGCGCTGGCTGCTCGACGCCAGCAGTCGCGATGCGCGCGGCTTCTCCTCCGCAAGCGGCGACATCGTCTCCCGCGTTGCGGACCTGCAGGCGGCGGATCGCGCGCTCGGCGTTCAGAGCTGGTATCTGATGGACTCACTGCGGGAGTATGTGGGCACGCGCCTGAAGGATCCGCGCTGCGGGGACAGCACGGCGGAGTCGATGGTTCCGCCAGCCTTCAACTCCGCGTTGCGCCGCATCCGGGCCGGCGACGTGAAGCTGCTCGAGCCCGACGTCGTTCCCCCGGTCCGCCAGGGCAACGCGCGATCCGATCCGTACTGGCAGACCGTGGACAGCCGCCGGCTGCACGACTCGGCGTCAAGATTGTGGGGACCCAACAAGGCGCCGGTCCCGGTCAGAGTCCGGCAAACGCCGGAATGGCGCGCGCAGGCCGAACAGTTTTTCAGCGACCTCGAGCCGTGGTCGATTGCGCGCGAGGCGAACGATCGCGACGTCTTCTACCAGAAGGCCGTGCTCTACACGGTCCTGGTGGATCTCGTGCCGCGCAGTCCGCTGCGGACGCGCGCGATTCGCTCGTATATCGAGTTTCTTCGGCATTCCGAAGGCGATCGCGACCGGCGCACGATCTGGTTCGTGTTTCTGACGCGCCTGCTCGAAGCGTCGCACGAATCGGACCGCAACGAAATCCTCAACGCCCTCGAGGAAACCGGCCATCCGGTGTTGTGGCTGTACTCGCGAATGGAGCGGACGCTCCCTCAGTCCAAGCCTTAAGGGTACCGCGGAGCTTTGCAGCACAGCGAGTTATGCGTGCTGTTGCTGTCGCGTCAGGAGCACGACCGCGGACCACTGACGCTCGCTCACATCCCCCGACGGCTCCGGGAGCGTCGCCAGCATCCGCAAGGACAGCGGCAACCGCCCCAGTTTGCCGGCGGTCCGCATCAGCGATCGGCTTTCGTGAGCCCGCCACCCGTATTGATCGAAGAACGCCGCGCCGTCCGCCGGCGCAAACAGAAACGGCGCGCCGGCCTCTTCCATCACGTCGCCCAAACGCTCTCGCATCAAATCGAGCGCGCGCCGGGACGCGAGGTCGATGAGCCAGTAATCGAATGTCGGCGGAGCAGCCAGATCGCGCGCGAGTTCAGCAACGGCCTGCGGCATCAGGTACACAATCAGCCCTTCGGACAGGACGGCGACGTGCTGCGCGCTTCGACCCAGGCGGGAAAACAGGCCGCGCCGGGCGTCCTGGTTGGTCAGATCGAGGCGGACACGCTCGACCTCGCACGCCGGCTGCGCGTCGCCCAGGATTTCCTCCTTGTAGTCGAGGATGTCCGGAAGGTCGACCTCCACCCACCGCAGCGACGAGGGCAGCGCCATTCGATACGGTCGCGTGTCGAGGCCGGCTGCCAGGTTGACGATGAGATCGACGCCGTGCTCCACGAGACGCGTGACGAATCGATCGAACAAATAGGTGCGGGCAACGAACGGCCACCCATACTCCAGGCGCTCGCGCAGCTGTTGCGCATGCGCCTCGCCCCACTCGCCGGCGAGTCTCGCCGCAAATGGATCCTTGAACGCGGCGTCCGGACGAGCGGTCTCGCTGGCGCGGAAGGCCGCGGTCCAGCGAGCGGTATCCGAGATGTCGCGAAACAGCGGATCGGTCACGTCAGGAGACCTCGACGAAAATCAGGCGGCCGGCGCTATACTCCGCCCGAGGCGCAGCCTTGTTCAGTACAGAGTGAACCATGAAAAGCATCGTGATCGCGATCCTTGGACTCGTCGCCGCCACGCAGACGCCGCTCAACGCTCCACCGGCGCTCTACCTCAGCAACGCCGAACTGATGGCCACGCTCAAGTCGGCGGCGCCGGCCGCGCCCGACATGCACACGGCCCCCGTGAAAAACGCCGACCACTACCGCATCAACGTGGTCCAGCGCACGAAAGCGCAGGGCGCGATCGCCCATCCAGGCTTCATGGAGGTGCACCACATCATCGACGGCAGCGGCACGCTGGTAACGGGCGGCGTCATCGTCCGGCCCGCGGGCGGTGCCGCCGGCAGTGCGATCATCCAGGGCGGCGAAACCCGCCACGTCGCGAAGGGCGACGTCGTGCTGGTGCCGGCCGGCGCGCCGCACTGGTACAAGGACGTCGAGGGCACACTGACCTATCTCGAGGTCCGATTCGAGGAAGTGAAGTAAATCCGAGGGACGGCTGCACTATTGACGAACCAGTTTTCTGACGGTGTGCCCGGTGACCGTGTCGCCGGTCTTGCCGGTGACGGTTTCGCCGACGTAGATCGACCCGTCCGGCCCAACCACCACGCCCTCCGCCAGCGTTGAGTCGATCTTGTAGCGGATCGATCCGTCCTTCGCGCTGCCGATGAACAGGCCCATCTTGTCGTTGTAGTCCACCACATACAACGTGTCGTCTGGCGTGATGAAGATGCCGCTCGGCGATCCGAACTGCGGCCACTCGGCGATGAACCCGCCGTCCTGATCGAAAATCTGGATCCGCTTGTTCGATCGATCGCCGACAAACAACCGCCCGCGCGAATCGAAAGCGATGGTATGGGGCACGTTGAATTCTCCCGGCGCCGCACCTTTTTTGCCCCACGTCTTGATGAACGTACCGTCCTTCGAGAACTTGACGATGCGGGCGTTGACGTGACCGTCGGCGACGAAGATGTCGCCGTTGGCGGCGACCGCAACGTCGGTCACACCGTTGAACGTGTCGGGACCGTCGCCAGCGACGCCCTTGGTGCCAAGCGTCATGACCAGCTGTCCGTCACGGGTGTACTTGAACACCTGCTGGCCGATGCCGTTTCGCGCGCGTCCGTCGGTGATCCACAGGAAGCCGTTGCGATCGATGCGCATGCCGTGCGGCCACACGAACAGCTTCTCACCCCAGGCCTTCAGGACTTTTCCGGAGGTGTCGAGCTCGATAATCGGAGTGTCAGCGCGGGTGAACGCGAACACCCGGCCACTCGGATCGACCGTGATCGCCGGGGTCTCGCCCCAGGTGAGCGGCGGGGTCAGTTCGCCCCATCCTGGAACCAGCCGATACGGCGGATCCTCACTCCGGCTCGCCGTGCCGGTCATCGTGGTGGCGATGGCAGCGACGACCAACGCGGCGCCACACCACCACGTCAATCGAAGGCGCTTGAACATGGGCGCATGATAACGCCAACGGCGATGGAGTGCGTGTCTAAGCCAGCACCTGGGCGTGCGTGGCGCCTTTTGCTGCGTACATTCGCGCATCGGCGACCGCCAGCAGCTCGTAGTAGGTCCGTCCGTCGGCGGGAAACATCGCGACGCCGGCGCTCGCGCAGAGCGGCAGCGCCTGCCCTGTCACACCTTCGAAGTCGAGCGCCGCCACCGCGATCGTGATGCCGTCGGCCCGCCGCCGCGCCAGTTCCGCCGAGCAATTGCTGAGGACCACGGCGAACTCGTCGCCGGCATATCGGCAGCAGACATCGTACGACCGCAGCACGCCGCGAAGGCACACCGCCACCGCCACCAGCGCCTCGTCGCCTCGGTGATGCCCGAATCGGTCGTTGATCGACTTGAAGTGATCGAGGTCGACGATGATGAACGCGAACGACTCGCCCAGACGCTCGGCCCGCGCGATCTCCTGCAGGGTGTGATCGGTGAGGAATCGCCGGTTGGGCAGCCCGGTCAGCGGATCGGTCAGCGACTCCGCGTGCGCCCGCTCGACCTCGACGTGGAGTTCCTGGTTGCGGCGCGACATCTCATCGACCCGCACCAGGTACACCTTGTAAAGGCGGTACATCAGCAGCAACGGGAACACCAGCAGAACCGACCGCAGTCCCAGGCGCTCGAGACCGGCAACCGCCACGGTCGCGGCCAACGCGCCGATGAAATAGTTCGGAAGTCCCCAGATGAACTCGCGGTCGAGCACTTCGATCGGCGAGCGGGCGGTCGACAAACCAATCGCCAGCGCCATCAGCGACGCGTTCACCAGAAAGTACACCAGCGCCGACGCCACGATCGCCGGCACGACGATGTCGGCGGGCCCGTTCAGGGCGCGGCCGCCGCTGAGGTTCAGGGTCACGCTCGCGGCGAGCGTGGCCAGCGTCAGCGTCGACATGCTGAAGGCGGTGCGATACCACGGATTGCGCTGGCGCGTGTTCAGTGTGCACTGCGCCCATCCGCCGGATGCAGCCACCCAAACCCCCATTGCCGGCCCGAACTGCAGCAGCGATGCGAAGTTCACGGTGTAGCCGATCGACAGCGTCGAGTACGAGGAGCGGAGCGGCAGATCGGTCTTGAGCATCGCCGCGGCGATCGACACCAGCACCAGGGTGACAACGACCCAGGGATGCTCGAACGCGCCGGTACCGACCGACCAGCCAAAGGCGATCGCGCCGGCCGCGATCACCATCGCGACGTGGACCTTGGCGCCGATCGGCAATTCGCGGAACGTCATCGTGTGCCGGCCGCAGAACTGAAGAGCATCCGGCTCACCTATCGGTTCAATTTTGTAACTGCTGCAGCGGGCGATTACAGGACGGCACGGTTCTGCACGCGCTTGCGGGGAGGAAAAAAAGAGGCCGGCAGAATGACCTGCCGGCCTGGGGAAGCGAACCACCGAGACCAAAACCACGGAGACACCGGGACACGGAGACCAAACCACGGAGACCCAAACCACTGAGGCACAGGGACACAGAGAAAAGTGTTCTCTGTGACTCCGTGTCTCTGTGTTCTAGACTCCGCGCCTCTGTGGTTCTAAGACTCCGCGTCTCTGTCGTTCTGGAACGAGACTACTGCGTCGCGCCGGTGCGTTTGGCGGCTGTCTGCTTCTTGATCTCGCTGACGGTGTTGTTCACGCCGAAATCGAAGACCACCTTGCCGATCTCTTTCGACGACGGGTGCGGATCGCCGCTGAGGCCGTTGTTGACTTTCGACGAGGTGTCGGCGTTCTGTCCCCGGCCACCGGTGCGCGCCGGCTGTGGCGGGGGCGGATTGCCGGCGGCAATCGCCGCCGCACGCGCGTCACGCGCATCGCGCGCGGCCTTCCACTGTTCCGGCGTCTGGCCGGTCGGATCGAACGGCACGGTCTTGTAGTTGTCGCGCACGAGCATGCCGGGCACGGGCTGCTCGTAGAGCATCTCGGAGGTTTCCATCATAGCGCCGTGGCCGGCGATCGGCAGCTTGTGCTCGTACATGTACATGTCCACATCGTCGTGCGTCTTCTGGTAGAAGTCGTTGATGTAGTAGACGTGCACGCCGGCGCTCGAGAACTTCGGATTTGCTTCGGCCTCTTCGACCGCCGCCTTCAGTTCCGGCTGGCCACCACCGTGATCGCCCATCACGTAGATGTCCTTGAAGCCGTTCATCCGCATGCTGTCGATCATCGCGACGAAAATGCCCTTGAAGACCGGCGGCGGCACTTCGATGGCGCCGGGCTGGTCCGTGTTCTCTTTCAGGCCGGTCGGCTGCGGTGCGAACGGCACCACCGGGGCGAGGAACGCATTCCCGAGCTGTTTGGCGATCGCGATGCCGCGGTAGCGCGACATGATGGTGTGGCCGCCGAGGACGTTCTGTGGTCCGCGTTCTTCGGTGCCGCCAGCGATCAGCAGCACGGAGGTCATGCCGGCCTTCTGCTTGGCGCGCAGTTCGGTGTGTGTCAGGTATTCGAGTTCGACCGTAGTGTTCGGATCGAACCTGGTCGGCGCCGGCGTCTGCGCGAACGCAACCGCACCCAGCGCGATCATGGCAACGGGAATGTAGAGTTTCTTCATAAGAGGCCTCTTGAAGGTTGCAGACTACGGCATCTTCTCACAGGTCGCGAAAGGGGCCGTAGAGCGGCTCAGCCGTGCCGCCGGACATCGAGGAGGGATGAACGGGCGCGCGATCGTGCATGCGCGCCGTTCCCCCCGGCAAGCGACTAGAAGTTGACGGCGAAGCCGACCCGGATGATCCGCGGCGACAGAATCACACTCGGGTAGAGATACGTCGGGCTGACCGCCGTGTTCAGCGTGGTGATCGGTGCCGCGTTCGTCAGGTTGAAGAAGTCGATCTCCGGCTCGATGCGGCGTCCGCCGCTGAAGTGGAACGCCCGCGAGATGCGGAGGTCGAGCGATGTGACCGTCGGGAAGCGCTCGTCACCTCGATCGCTCAGGAACACGCTCTGCGTCGAACGCGTCAGCGCCACACCTGCCGTCGCGGCGATCGCACGGGTGACCGAGTAGGTCGAGACGTACGGGAAGCCGCTGTTCGATATCAGCGTGCCGGCCACGATGATCTCGTACGGGGCTTTGTAGCTGCCGGACAACCTGAACGCGTAGGTCGAGTCGTTGCCGACGATGCCGCTGGTGTAGGCGATGTTGTTGGGATCGTTCAGGTCGGTCGTGCCCGACTGTCCGGAGCTCGTGCCGGCCGTGTTGAGGCCGCCGGTATTCTTGCCGGCGCTGAAGCCCGCCACCATCTGCCAGTTGTGCGACATGCGCTTGGTCGCAGTGATGTCAACGCCGTTGTAAGTGGTGTCGAGGTACGGGTCGTTGTCGAGCACGTTGCTCTGCTTACCGTTGAACGCCGGCTGCAGGTTGTAGACCGTGACCTGAGTCGGACCATTCGGACCGTTGGGCACATTGACCGTGAACGGCGTATACGCACTCGCCGGAACCGCAGTGTTGCGCTGTCCGATCTGATCGCGGTTGGTGCGGTGGTAGTACATCGCCGCGACGCGCATGTCCTTGATCAGCTCGCGTTCGATACCGGCCGTGAACTCGTCGGAGTAGGGCCATTTCGGACCGTTCGGAAGTGGGGTGCCATTGAAGTTCGCGTACTTGATCGTCAGGCCGGGGAACCCGCTGCAGCCGGTGCCGTATTCGCTGGGCTCGGCGATGCCGTCGTTGTTCGGGTCGGTCCACGGGCAGGTCTGGCTCTGCGCCGCGAACGGGTTGACGTTCTGGACGCGATCGATGCCGACCTGGAGGCCGTAGCGGCTGGCGCTCGCCTTGAGCGCGGTCTTGCCGTCGCCGATCGGATCGAACGACGCGCCGGTGCGCCACACGAACAGGTTCTGCGAGATCGGGGTCGACTCGGCGAGCGTCTGCGCCGGGATGAACGGCCCGCCCGTGGTCGACTGCGCCGGCAGCGTGCCGGTGTTGTGGTCGAAGCGGACGCCGAGGTTGAGCGTCAGGTTGCGGCTGACCGCCCAGGTGTCCTGGCCGAACAGGCCGAGCACCTTGTCGACGTTGACCGACTCGGTCGGCGTGTTCCACTCCTGCACGTTGGTCGCCTTGCCATTCGTGTAGTTGTAGAAGACGTTGTTCAACACCTGGTATTTGTCGTCGAAGTAGAGCCGGGCGAACTGCACGCCGCCCTTGAACAGGTGATCGCCGCCCCAGTCCGCCTTGCTGTACGACAGCGAGTTGTCGAACTGCAGGCGCGAGTTGGGCTGCTGTTCGGCGCGTGCCGCGGCGTTGGTCGCCGTGTCGAGTGCCGAGTCAACCACGCGAATCGCGTTCGGCGGCGTATTCGGCTGGTAGGCGTAGTCGGTTTCGCCGTTCATGTAGCTGAACGACGACTCGAACACGGTCTTGTTATGGATGCCCGTGTACTTCGCCTGTGTGGACGAGGCCGGGTTGGTCTGAACCAGCGACGCGATGTCGGTCTGGATGGTGGGCGGCGTATCCCGGCGATGGCCGCGAATTTTGTTGTTCCAGTTGTAGGCGACCGTGAATTTCTGATTCGCCGACAGCGAGTAGACGCCCTTGCCGGAGTAGTTCTTCAGCAGGTTGTCGTCGATCGCCTGCGTGCCGTCCGGGTTCTTCGCGCTCACCAGCTTGTTCACGACCCAGCGGCGGATCGAGCCGTTGACCCAGATCTTGTCGGTGATGATCGCGCCGCCGCCGGCCACGTTGAAGTCGTAGGTGTTCTGCGTCGGCACGCCGAGGAAGTTGGGGTTGATTGCCTTGGCGTCCGACGAGTTGTCGCTCTCGAGACAGCCCGGCTGGGGTTCGGTCGGGCTGAGACAGCCGCTCGCGTAGTTGTAGCGCATGTCGCCGCGCCACTTGTTGCCGGCGTCCTTGGTGACCATGTTGATCGAGACGCCGCCTGCCATGATTTCAGCGGGAATCGCCGACGTCATGTAGTTGACTTCTTCGAACATGCCCTGGTCGTAGTACAGCATCGTCGCGCCGCCGCCGCCGCCCGGCCAGTTCACGGAGGAACCGTCGATGTTGTAGTTGACGTCGTTGGTGCTCGAGCCGTGCGCGGACAGCGAGCTCTGCTGAATCGACTGGGTGCCGCCGACGTCGTACGTCGAGACCTGCACGCCGGGGATGACCTTGGCAACCGACCAGGGATCGCGTCCTGACGGGATGCCTTCGAGCACCGCCTGGGTCATGACCGTCTGCTGGAGGTTCGACTTGGTGTCGACGGTCGGCGACTCGCCGGTCACCGTGATCGTCTCGCTGACGCTGCCGACTTCGAGCTTGGCGTTGATGGTCGCGGTGAACGCGGCGCTGATCTGGACGCCCTCGCGCTCGACGATCTTGAAGCCCTGCAGTTCGATCTTGACCCTGTAGCTGCCCGGCGGCAAACGGTCGAAGCGATACGAACCGCTCGCGTCCGATGTCTGCGTCTGCACGCCGCCAATCAGTTTGTCGCCTGAGACGGATATCGTGACGCCCGGCAGTACACCGCCGCTGCTATCGGTCACTACGCCGGTAATCGATCCCGTCTGCACCTGGGCGGAAGCCGCAACCGCGACCGCCAGCACACACAACGTGCTCAAAAGTATTCGTCGAACCACGCTCATCACCCCTCGCTTTCGATTGAAAAACGAGTGGCGATCTTAAGACAAGCGAGGCCTTGAAAGCCCGTACAGAAACGTCGTTTCGGCCGTTTCAACGTCAAAGTTTGTCTCTGATCCAATCCGTTATAGTTCCGCGCGGGGTCAAATTTTGTCTCCGCTGCGATCTCGCGCCGATCTCCATGTCGCAGCTTCTATACTGAGCGCTGCATGAAGCGAATCGCCCTCACGCTGGCTGGAATCGGAGTCTTGAGTGTCTGCGTGTTCGGCAACGGACACATCTCAGCCGCCGTCGCCGCGGCTCAGGCAGCTCCAGTCAAACCATCGACAACTTCCGGCGGCACGACAACGACGATACCAGCCGTTCCGGCGCACGCACTCGCGCGCGCCAAGACGACGATCCCGAATGCGGACAGCGCCGCAGTGGTGGACGCACAGAACCTGCTCGTCAAGCAGTACTGCAGCGGCTGCCACAGTGAGAAAGGCAAGGCCGGCGGCGTCTCGCTGGTCGGCTTCGACGCCTCCAAAGCCACCGAGAACCTCGTCGTCAGCGAAAAGATGATCCACAAGCTGCGCGCCGGCATGATGCCGCCGCCCAATGCTCGGCGTCCCGACGAAGCAGCGCTCACCGGGCTGGTCGAATCGCTCGAGACACGGATCGATCGCGCGGCCGCCCTGCACCCGAATCCCGGCTCGCGATCGTTCCAGCGCTTGAACCGCGTCGAGTACGCGCGGGCGGTGAAGGACCTGCTCGCGATCGACGTCGACGTCAACGCCTACCTGCCGCCCGACACCATCAGCCAGGGCTTCGACAACGTCGCCGACTCGCAGGCGCTGTCGGCGACGCTGCTCGAAGGCTACCTACGCGCGGCCGGCAAGGTGACGGCGTTGGCGGTCGGCGATCCGGACGCGGAATCAGCCGAGGCTCACTACCGTGTCCCGAAAACATCGTCGCAGATGACGCGCGTGGACGGCGCCCCGCTCGGTACCCGCGGCGGCATTTCGGTCGTCCACACGTTCCCGGCCGACGGCGACTACATCTACCGCATCGATCTGCACGGCAACGCCGACGGCTTTCTGTTTGGCGGACCGGCCCCTGGCGAACAGCTCGAGCTCTCGATCAACGGCGAGCGCAAGGCGCTGCTCGATATCGACCCGAAGATGGCGGAGGTCACGACCAGCCTGTCGCTGCGCACGCCGCCGATTCACGTGGCGGCTGGTCCGCAGCGCGTCACCGCCGCGTTCATCCAGCATTTCGAAGGGCCCGTGAACGACCTGGTCGCGCCGGTCGACCACACGCTCGCCGACACGCAGATCGGCGTGGCCTACGGCGTCACCACGCTGCCGCACCTCAAGGACCTGAGCATCATCGGACCGCAGCGGGTCACCGGCGTCTCGGACACGCCGAGCCGGCGCAAGATCTTCACCTGCCGGCCGACCAGCGAGCGCGAGGAAGAGACGTGCGCGGCACAGATCGTCAAGACCCTCTCGACGCAGGCATTCCGCCGTCCACCGACGGCGCGCGACATCCAGGGCCTGATGCGCTTCTACGCGGACGGTCGCAAGGAAGGCAACTTCGAAACCGGCATCTCGTCGGCGATCGAGGCGATGCTGGCCAGCCCGCAGTTCGTGTTCCGCATCGAGGAAACGCGACCGGTTGCGCTCAATGCGCGGGCCGGATCACCGACCCGGATCAGCGACTTCGAGCTGGCGTCGCGCCTGTCATTCTTCCTGTGGGGCACCGGACCCGACGCGGAGCTGCTGAAGGCGGCCGAACAGGGACGCCTCTCGGCGCCCGGCGGCGTCGAGAAGGAAGTGAAGCGCATGCTGGCCGATCCGCAGGCCAGCGCGCTGTCCACCCGCTTTGCGGCGCAGTGGCTGCGGCTCAACGACGTCGAAGGCATGCTGCCCGACGCCGTGCTCTACCCCTACTTCGACCACACCCTGGGTGAAGCGTTCGTCAAGGAAACCGAATTGTTCTTCGACAGCATCGTGCGCGAGGATCGCAGCGTCCTCGACCTGGTGACGGCGGACTATTCGTACGTCAACGAGCGTATCGCACGGCACTACGGCATTCCCAACGTCAGCGGACCGGAGTTCCGGCGTGTCACCGTTCCCGACGAACGCCGCGGGCTGTTCGGCAAGGGCAGCATCCTGGTGCTGACCTCGGTCGCCGACCGGACCTCGCCGGTGATGCGCGGGAAATGGGTGATGGAGGTGATGCTGGATTCGCCGCCGCCGCCACCGCCGCCCGACGTGCCGCTGCTCGAAGCGACCAGCGCCTCCGCTGGCGGCAAGCGCCTGTCGGTGCGCGAGCGGATGGAAGAACACCGCAAGAATCCGGCGTGCCAGTCGTGTCACCGCGTCATCGATCCGATCGGCCTGTCGCTCGAAGTGTTCGACGTCACCGGCAAGCTGCGCACCAAGGACAACGAAGTGCCGGTCGATGCCGCGGGCGTGATGTACGAGGGCACCAAGGTCAACGGTCCGGCCGGGTTGCGCGCGGCGATGCTCAAGCACCAGGACGTGTTCCTGCAGACCTTCACCAAGAACCTGATGGTCTACGCGCTCGGGCGCCGCGTCGAAGCCACCGACTGGTCCACCATCCGCGCCATCGTCCGGCGCGCCGGCGCCACCGACAATCATTTCTCGTCGTTCGTTCTCGGCATCGTCAACAGCGCCGCGTTCCAGAAACGCAGCGCTGAGGTCGTCGAAACCACGACGGCGAGCCGTCCGTAGGAGCAGGAGCCCGATGTTCATCACAGGTAAACATCTCGACCGCCG
>DASXGC010000452.1:0-16279 GCA_036489235.1 Vicinamibacterales bacterium | reverse complement strand
AAACCAACCAGCGCGAACACGAATGCTCGGATCTGTCTGTACCGCATCAAATAAGGGCTCTTTATGCATTGTAGCCGTCAGAGCAGATCACAGATAGCCGCCGCACTCTTTTCACCACTCGGCTGATACCGCTCGGGTCGGCGCGTTCAAGATTTTGGAGCCCGACCGCCGTCTGTGGCTCGTAAAACTAGCAGGTTGGAAGCTGAATCCTCGCCCGGAGTCCGCCGAGCGGCGAGTCGTGAAGCGAGAAGGCGCCGCCGTAGACCTCGACGAGATCCCCGACGATGGCCAGGCCGAGGCCGGAACCAGGCGCGGCTTCATCAGCGCGGCCGCCTCGCCGTAACACGACTTCACGATTCGACGCTACGAGTCCCTGGCCGTCATCGTCCACGGTGAT
The DNA here is from genome assembly GCA_036489235.1 of Vicinamibacterales bacterium. GTDB lineage: Bacteria > Acidobacteriota > Vicinamibacteria > Vicinamibacterales > CAVVIG01 > CAVQFC01. The sequence goes on along the minus strand of DASXGC010000452.1, from coordinate 15,882 downwards.
GACGACGTCGGCCTCGCTCGCGGCGGCGGAGATGCGGACCTCGGTGCGCGCCCACTTGCAGGCGTTATCGAGCACGTTGCCCAGCATTTCGTCGAGGTCCTCGCGCTGGCCGCGGACGCAGCAGGTTGCCGGCACGTCAACGTGAATGGTGACGCCACGTTCGGCGTGGAGGCGGCGAAGCGTACGGGCGAGCCCCTCAGCCGAAGCCGCTACCAGACAGCGCGCTCCGGGATTGGCACCCGAAGCGACGGCGCGCGCGTGGGCCAGGTGATAGTCCACGTGGCGCTGCATTCGGTCGATCTGCTGCTCGAGCACTGCCGCGAGTTCGCCATGACCGGCCGCGGCCGCAATGCCGGCTTCGTGCCGCAACACCGCGAGCGGAGTCTTGAGGCCGTGCGCGAGGTCGCCGGCCTTCGAGATGGCGCGCGCGACCACGAGCTCCCGGTGTTCGAGCAGGGTGTTGAGGTCGTCGACGAGCGGCTGCACTTCGCTCGGATACTCGCCGTCCACACGCCGGCTTCGCCCGTCGCGGACCGCTGCCAGGCGTTGCCGCAAGGCATCGAACGGGGACAGGCCGTAGCGCAGGAGCGAGACGCCGAGCACGACGCAGACGGTCGCCGAGATGATCAGGGCCGATGTGTGAACGATAGGAACCATGCGCGGGAAGCTGTGGATGACGGCCATCCCGATCAGTGTCGTCATGACGAGCAGCCCCAGCGTCCACAGCACTGACCCGAAAATCATCCGGGCGCGGAACGAGCGGAATGCGGTCATGATTCGGCCGCGATGCGGTATCCCAGCCCGCGGACAGTGTCGATGAACGACCCGCCAAGCTTTCGGCGAAGCCGCGCGACGAACACTTCCACCGTGTTCGAGTCGCGGTCAGCGCTCTGCGCGTAGATGTGCTCGATCAGCTCGCTTTGTGAGACCACGCGTCCACTCTGGTGCATGAGGTAGGAGAGCACGCGAAATTCGTGGCTCGTCAATTTGATCGGGACGCGGTCGACCGTGACCTTCGCGGTCCGAGGGTCCAGGACCAGCCGGCCGCAACGTAGCTCCGGCGTGGCATGTCCGCTGGCGCGGCGAATCAGTGCACGCACGCGCGCGATGACCTCCTCGATCTGAAATGGTTTGGCGACGTAGTCGTCGGCGCCGCCGTCAATTCCCTGCACCTTCTCGTGCCAGCTCGCCCGCGCCGTGAGAATCAGGACCGGCGCGCCGATACCGGATTGACGCCACCGGCGCAGCAACGTCAGTCCATCGACGTTCGGCAACCCCAGGTCGAGGACGATCGCGTCGTAGCGTTCGGTATGGACCATGAAATCAGCGCGCTCGCCGGCGTCCGCAAGGTCCACGGCGTATCCGGCATCACCGAGGGCTGCCGCCAGCTGGTCGGCTAACCGCGCCTCGTCCTCTACCACCAACACCCGCATTTGGGGACAGGGTACCGCAGGCTTACCTGAACGGCGCCTGAACGTCGCGTTCACCCCTGGTTCAGCCGTGGGTCACTAAGGTGGCAATGAGAGGCAGCCATCCATGACGAAATATGTGACGACGATTGTGGCGGTGTTGATGCTGGCGGGCGTACAAGCCTCGCCAGCACAGAAAAACGATGCGCCGAGCCTGACCGGGACCTGGAACATGGGGCTTCAAGGCGGGCATGTGATTCCGGTCGCGCTCGTCCTGAAGCAGGAGGACGCGACACTCACCGGCACCATCGCCATGCCGACGCAGACCATCGGTCAGACAGTGGAAGTGCGTCTGACGGGAGGAACCACCCACGGTTCGATCACCCTGTCTGGAGTCGTCGAAAACGCGAAAGAGTCGACGACGATCACGATCAAAGGCGCGTTGAACGACGAGGGCATCATCGAGGGCACGGTGGCTGTCGGGAGTCACGAGTTGCCCTACACCGCGGAGCGTTTGAAAGAGCGGAAATGACGCCGCTGTCGCGCCGAGCCGTGCTGCAGGGAATGGGCGCCGCGATCGCGCTTCCGTTTCTCGATGCGATGGTGCCCGTCCGTGCCGCCACGCGAGCTTCGTCAGGTCAGATCACGCGGCTGGTCTGCATCGAAATGGTCCATGGCTCGGCCGGCAGCGCGCCGGTCGGCCTGACGAAGAACCTCTGGGCGCCGGCGGCGACGGGGCGGGACTTCGATCTGACGCCGACCAGCCTTCGGTCGCTGCAACCCTTCCGCGATCACCTGACCATCGTCAGCAACACCGACGTGGATCCAGCGAATCCGTTCACCGCGACCGAAATCGGCGGCGATCATTTTCGATCGAGCGCCGTATTCCTGACCCAGGCCCATCCGAAGCAGACGCAAGGCGCCGACCTGATGGCGGGAGTGTCGTTGGACCAGTTGTATGCCGGCCGGGTCGGGCGGAACACCGTCGTTCCGTCGATGCAGCTGTGCATCGAGCCGGTCGATCAGGGAGGTGGATGCGGCTACGGCTACTCGTGCGCCTATACCGATGCCATCAGCTGGGCGGCCCCGAACCGGCCGTTGCCGATGATTCGGGATCCGCGCATCGTCTTCGACGAGTTGTTTGGACGGATCGAGCCCGGAGTGCCGGAAGCGGTGCGCCGCGAACAACTGAGCCAGCAACGCAGCATTCTCGACTGGGTGATGGCGTCGGCTGCGAGGCTGCGGGCGAGGCTCGGTCCGACCGATCGCGCGCGCCTGGGCGATTACCTCGAGCAGGTGCGCGAGGTCGAGCGGCGGATTCAGGTCATCGAAACACGCAATTTGAGCGGCGACGAGCGTGCGCTCCCCGAGTCACCAGCCGGCGTCCCTGACTCGTTCAGCGATCACGTTGCGATGATGTTCGATCTGCAGGTGCTGGCATTCGCCGCGGACGTCACTCGCGTAGTCGCCTTCAAGATGGGGCGCGACGCCTCGAACCGAAGTTATCCCGAAAGCGGTGTCTCCGGTGGATTCCACAATCTGTCACACCACGGTGGCCGTGAAGCCCCGGTCCTCGAGTTCGCGAGGCTCAATGCCTATCACGTCGGCCTGATCCCGCATCTGCTGGCGCGTTTGCAATCGACCCCAGATGGTGACGGCACGCTGCTGGATCACACGCTGGTGCTGTATGGGTCGCCGATGGGCGATTCCAATGTGCACAACCACAAGCGCGTGCCGTTTTTCATCGTCGGCCGCGCCGGCGGCGCGTTGCGCGGTGGAGTGCACCTCAAGGCGCGCAACGGCACCCCGCTGGCTGACGTCATGCTGGGCGTGCTGCACGCTCTCGGCCGCGACGACCTGGCCCGGTTCGGCGACAGCGAGAGTGCGTTCGACCTCAAAGGCAACGTCGCAGGCTAAAATGGCTGACTATGGCCAGCCTTATCGAAGCGATCGAGATCAAGCGGAAGATGTTCTTCGAGTACGAAGATGCGCCGTATCACTGTCTGGAAGTGGAGGTGTCGAAGCCGACCGCTCGTGGCGGCCAGACGCTGGTTCGGATCAAGATGCGGAACATGCTCACGAGCGCTGTGTTCGATCGGACCTTCAAGGCCGGCGAGAAGTTCAAGGAGCCCGATCTGGCCTATGTGCAGGCGTCATACCTGTACGCCGACGCCTCCGGTTACAACTTCATGGATCAGCGGACCTTCGACACCCTGACGCTCAGCGCGGACGTGGTGGGCGAGGACCGCTTTCTCCTGGTCGACAACCTGCTGATTCAGATTCACACCTACAACGACCGGCCGATTGCCCTGGTCTTCCCGCCGCACGTCGAAATCGCGGTGGCGTCAACGGAAGCGGGCGCGCGCGGCGACACCGCGAGCGGCAGCGTCACGAAAGTGGCGAGACTCGAGACCGGCATGGAGATTCGCGTGCCTCTGTTCATCAAAGAAGGGGAAAAGATCAAAGTGCACTCGGAGACGCGGGAGTTCGCCGGACGGGCGTAGGCACGCTGACACACGCGTTCATCCACCATTCAGCTTCCTGCCGCTAGTCTCGACGCCATGGACATTCGTCACGCGTGGCGGTCGATCGTCCGCATGCCGGTACTGGCAAGCGTGGTCGTGGTATCGCTGGGTGTCGGGATCGGCGTCAACACGGCCGTCTTCTCCTGGGTTCAGGCGATGGTGCTCCAGCCCCTGCCTGGTGTGGTCAATGCCTCGCGAATTCTTCTGATCGAACCGCACGCGCCAAGCGGTTCAAGCCCTGGCGGATCGTGGACCGAGTATCGCGACCTGAAAGCGCGACTGCGTGCGTTTCCCGATCTGTTCGCGTTTCGGATGGTTCCGCTCAGCATCGGTGAAGCGGGCCGGCCCGAACGAGCCCACGCGCTGTTTGTTTCGGGCAATTATTTTTCGGCGCTCGGCCTGCGGCCGGCGCTCGGCCGGTTTCTTCGTGCCGATGAAGCAGAAGTCGCCGGCGCGTCCCCGGTGGTGGTCGTCTCTTACGCCTACTGGCAGTCCCACCTGGGAGGCGCACCATCGGCGGTCGGTGCACCGCTTCGTGTCAACGATCGGCTGTTGACGATTGTCGGCGTGGCGCCCGAGCAGTTTCAGGGTACGGTGATCGCGCTGGCGTTCGACTTGTGGATGCCGGCGACGCTTGCACCCACGATGCTGTCCGGTTCGCGGGAACTCGAAGACCGAGGCGAGCGCGGCTACTACATGGCCGGCCGGCTTGCCGATTCGACCACGAGCGCGGAGGCGCAGGCGGAACTCGATGCCGCGATGCGCGAACTGGCGCACGACCACCCGGACACCAACAAGGACATCGGCGCCGAGATCCTGCCGTTCTGGCAGTCGCCGCGCGGCCCACAACGGCTCCTGGTCGGCGCACTGGCGGTTCTCCAGACGGTGCTGCTGCTGCTGTTGCTGTCGGTGTGCGGCAACACCGCCAACCTGATGCTGGCGCGCGCCAGCAGTCGGCATCGAGAGGTCGGCGTACGCCTCGCCCTGGGGGCCGGCCCGTGGCGCGTCGCGACGCTGCTGCTCACGGAGAACCTGATATTGTCGCTGCTCGGCTCACTGCTCGGTATCGCGATTGCGATGTGGGCGACCGACGCACTGCGCGCCGCGCCGATGATCGGTGCATTCCCAATCAAGTTTCAGACCCACGTCGATCTGGTTGGGCTCGCTTTCGCCATGTCCCTCGGTATCGTCTGCGGATTGCTGTTCGGCATCGCCCCGGCAGTACAGTTGGCGCGGATCGAGCCCCAGGCCGCACTGTATTCGGGTGCGCCCTCGTCGGGGAGAAGTCCGATCCGCAACGCGCTGATGGCGGTCGAGGTCGCGCTGACCCTGCTCGTGCTGATGGCGGCCGCGTTGTTCGTACGAAACTTCAGCGATGCCAAGGAAACGGATCCTGGCTTCCGGCCCGACGGTGTCCTGCTGGCGGAATACGATCTCTCGGGTCGCGATACCGGCGCCGCCGCGAGCCGCGACTTCGCCAGCCGGCTGCTCGGCCGGTTGCGCGCGTTGCCAGGAGTCGAATCGGCCGCCATTGCGACCTCAGTGCCACTCGATATTCACGGATTGCCGCTGCGAGGATTCACGCTCGAAGGCCGGGCCTCACTCGACGCCGCGCCGGATCGCGCGCTCAGCAACACTGTGACCCCCGACTATTTCGCCACGATGGGGATACCGATTCGCGCCGGCACGGACTTCGCCGCGCTCGACGATGCCGTGGCGCCGGCTCAGATCGTGGTGAACGAGGAATTCGTGCGCCGGTTCATCGCGCAGGGCGAACCGATCGGCCGCGGCCTGGTCACGCGCAGCCGGCGCTACGTCATCGCCGGCGTCGTGCGCAACTCGTTGACCGAATCGTTCACCGAGAAACCAACGCCGGTGATGTACTTTTCGTATCGGGACCGCCCGGCATCGACCGGGCAGATTCACGTGCGCACACGACCTGGCGGCGAATCGTTGCTCGGTCCGGCGATCGAGCGGGTCGTACACACACTGGATCCGACGCTGCCCGTCTACGATGTGCGAACGCTGGGCGAGCACGTTGACAAGAATCTGCTGCTGCGCCGGATACCCGCACGGATGTTCGTCGTGCTCGGACCGCTGATGCTCGTGCTCGCGGCCATCGGCATTTATGCGGTCGTGTCGTATTCGGTGTCGCGCCGCACAGCCGAAATCGGGATCCGGATGGCGCTTGGCGCCACGGCACCGCGCGTGGTCCGGCAAATTATCAGCGAGACGATGGTGATCGTCGGCGCCGGCGCATTTGCGGGATGGTTGTTGATGTTCGTGGTGGCCCTGCACCTGCTCGGTGGGACGATCAACCTCACGGTGTTTGTCGGCGTTCCGGTGCTGCTCCTTCTGGTCGCCACCTTTGCGACCTGGCTGCCCGCCCGTCGCGCGACGGCCCGCGATGTGGTCGTGGCGTTCAAGCAGGAGTGACGGTACGCTTGTGAGACTGTGATACAGCCCCCCGCGCCAGAGCCGCGCTGGGTCGGGGTCGACTTCGGCACGACGAACAGCGCCGTTGCGACGGCCGACACTGACGGCCGCGCCAGCCTCATCGCCTTTCCGTCGATTCAGGGCCTGCGCTCGACCTTTCCCTCCGTGCTCTACTTCGAACCGAAAGCGGCGTCGCTCGCCGGTTCGGCGGCGATCGAGCGGTATCTCGCCTCCGAAACCAAAGGCCGGTTCATCCAGTCGCTCAAGACCTATCTTGCGGAACCGAGCTTCGAAGGCACCGGCATCGGCACCCGCCACTACACGCTCGAGAAACTGATTGCGCTCATCGGTCAGCACATGCGGGAACAGATCGGGTTCGCGTGGCCGCCGCCGCGAAAGATCGTGCTCGGTCGGCCGGTTCATTTCTCGAATCCGCCCGATCCGGCGCTCGATGCGTTCGCAGTCGGACGGCTGCAGCAGGCGATCGGGCTGGCCGGCTTCGACGACATCGTGTTCGAGTACGAACCGGTCGCCGCCGCGTACGCGTACGAAACCAGACTGGACCACGACGAGCGGATCCTGATCGGCGACTTCGGTGGCGGCACCAGCGACTTCACGATCATCTCGGTCGGACCTGGAGTGCGGGCTCGAGGCCGCCGCGCCACCGATATCATAGCCACCGACGGCCTGCCGGTAGCCGGAGACGCGTTCGACAAGCGCATCATCCGGAACCTGATCGCGCCGCGCCTGGGCATGGGCGGCGAGTATGTGTCGCCGCCGAACAAGTTTCTGCCGGTGCCGAGCTGGCCGTACGAACGGCTCGAGCGTTGGCACTATCTGTCGTTCCTGAAGTCGCCCCAGACGCTGGAGATGCTCGAGCGCGTTCAGCGGACCGCCTCGACGCCGGAACGTCTCGAAGCGTTCGTGCTGCTGATCAAACACGAGCTCGGCTATCAGTTGCACGAGGCTGTACAGCAGACCAAGTTCGCGCTCTCAACCGCCACCGAAGCAGAATTTGCCTTCGTGTCAGGGCCGGTCACGATTCGCAAGGTCGTGACGCGCGGCAATTTCGAACGGTGGATCGCCGCCGAGCTCGTGGCTATGTCGCAGTGCGTGGACCGGGTGATGGCCGCTTCCGGACTCGGGTTCGACGACATCGACCGGGTGTTTCTGACCGGCGGGTCGTCGTTCGTTCCGGCGGTGCGGAGGATTTTCACCGATCGCTTCGGGGCGCCGAAGGTTGCCGGCGGCGGCGAGCTGACCTCAGTGGCGACGGGTCTGGCACTGCGCGCCCGCGAACAATGGCCTGCTTGATCGCGTTTTGCACAAAATGCGCAGCCACGTCGGGATTCCCGGTCGGCGGTTGGTGCGTGAACCCTGACAATAGTGAAATGCCGTTGCTGGTCAGACGCGAGCGAATCGAGCGGAGAGTACTGCGGCTGCGCGCGCAGAATGTAATGCTCGACAGCGATCTGGCGGCTCTCTACAAGGTCAGCGTCAAGTCGCTGAATCAGGCCGTCAAGCGGAATCGCGAGCGCTTTCCGCCAGACTTCATGTTCCGCCTCACTGAACGGGAAGTCCGCTCTTTGCGGTCACAAATTGTGACCACAAAGATCGGCCGTGGTGGACGGAGAAATTTACCGTATGCCTTCACTGAATTGGGCGTGGCGATGTTATCCAGCGTGTTGCGAAGTCCGCTCGCCATTCGCATCAACATGGACATCATGCGGGCCTTTGTGATGCTCCGCCGTGTCCTTGAATCGCAGGGCGGCCTCGCCGAGAAGCTCGACGAGCTCCAGGAGAAGTACGACCATCAGTTCACCGTCGTATTCGACGCGATCCGTCGGCTCATGACCCCGCTGAAGACGACACGACGTCGCATCGGGTTCAAAACCGGCTGACGACCGGTGGTTCGACCAGCGGGCCGGGCTGCGTTCACCACGTCGGGTGCGAATGCTGGACAGCGTGGTGGCGTTTCCGAAATGTGACGAGCGTCCTTCTCGCGGCAAATACATGGGTTTCGGTGATGGACGGGTCGGCTACGGCCTGCGCATTGCAAAGGTGAGCTTAGGAGGTGCGTATGAGACTCCTTTTGGCCGCATTCGTGATCGCGATCGGCTCAGCCGGTTGTCATCCAGGCCCGATCGCCTCCAAGCCCGAAATCGTGGGCGGGACGATTGCCGGCATCGTGAAAACCAGCGACGCCAGTGTCGCCGTTCCCGGACGCCGCGTCTCCGCTATCGAGGTCAAGACCGGCACGCGCGTGGATGCGACGACCGGAGCTGACGGCGGCTACACGGTTCAGGTGCCGATCGGAACCTACAGACTGGAACTCGAGCTGAAAGGGAGCGAGACGCTGGCGAAACAACCGGCCCAGACGCACGTAAACAACGGCGATCTCGATCCCGGCCGGGACTTCGTGATCATTGCCAGAGCCGCCGGAACGAGGTAAGCGGCCGACCGGGTCCTAGGCGCTGACCGGTGGGAGTGGCGGCGGTGGCGCGGCGACCGGCGCCGGTCGTCCTTCGTACGCGAACGTCAGCTTGTCCTCGGCGAGGCCGATCGTCACCGTTCCGCCGTGCTCGAGCGTGCCGAAGAGGATTTCGTCGGTCAGCGGATCGCGCACTTCTTTCTGAATCACGCGTGCCAGCGGGCGCGCTCCGAAGATCGGGTCGAATCCCTTCTGCGCCAGCCAGCTGCGAGCTTCGGGCGCCAGTGTAATTGCCACGTGCCGCTCGGCCAGCTGCTGCTCGAGCTGCAACACGAACTTCTCGACGATTTCCTCCATCACTGCCGCGTTCAGCGGCCGGAACGTCACGATGGCGTCGAGCCGATTGCGGAATTCCGGACTGAACACCTTCTCAATCGCCGTCTTTGATTTGTTCGCGGCAATCCTGCTGACCCGCTCGTCGTGTGCGTCGCCGCCGACGTCGGCAAAACCGATCGACGTTGCGCTCATCTCGCGCGATCCGGCGTTGGAGGTCAGGATCAGCACGACGTTCCTGAAGTCCGCCTTGCGGCCGGTGTTGTCGGTCAGCGCTGCGTGGTCCATCACCTGCAGCAGGATGTTGTAGATGTCGGGGTGCGCCTTCTCGATTTCGTCGAGCAGCACCACGCTGTACGGGTGCGTCCGTACCATGTCCACGAGCAGCCCGCCCTGCTCGAATCCGACGTAGCCGGGAGGCGCGCCGATCAGTCGCGCCACCGCATGCTTTTCCATGTACTCGCTCATGTCGATGCGGCTGAATTCGTTGCCGAGCTGAATGGCGAGCTGCTTGGCGAGCTCGGTCTTGCCGACGCCGGTCGGGCCGGTAAAGAGGAAACAGCCAGCCGGCCGATCGGGCTGACCTAGTCCGGCACGCGAACGCTTGATCGCCTGCGCCACCAGGTGAACGGCCTCCTGTTGGCCGAAGACGACCCGCTGCAGCGATTCCTCGAGTGTCCGCAGCCGCTCGCGATCCGACGAGGAGGCCTGGCGCGCGGGGATGCGGGCGATTCGCGCCACGATGCGCTCGATGTCGGCTGCGTCCACGGTTTCCTGCGGCGGCACCGCCAGACGGGCGACCGATCCCGACTCGTCGACGAGGTCAATCGCACTGTCGGGCAGGCGATAGTCGCGCAGGTGCCGTCCGGCCAGCTTGACCGCCGCCTCGAGCGCGGCATCGGTGTACTTCACGTGGTGGTGTTCTTCGTAGCGGCTGCGCAGGCCGGACAGAATCCTGATCGCCTCGTCGATCGACGGTTCGTCGATGGCGATCTTCTGCAGCCGCCTGGCAAGCGCGCGATCCTTTTCAATCTGTTTGAATTCGTCGAAGGTGGTCGAGCCGATCACCCGCAGTTCCCCGGCGGTCAGAATCGGTTTGATCAACGTCGCCAGGTCCATCGTGCCGCCCGTGGTGGATCCGGCGCCGACGGTCGAATGAATCTCGTCGATGAAGAGAATGGCCTTCGGCCGCTTGCCCAGCGCGGCGATGACCGCCTTGAAGCGTTCTTCAAAGTCGCCGCGAAAGCGGGTGCCGGCGAGAAGGCCCGCGGTATCGAGCGCAAACACCTCGGCGTCCTTCAAAAGATCGGGCGCGTCCTCCGCCAGCAGCTTCACCGCCAGGCCCTCGGCCATTGCGGTTTTGCCGACCCCGGCCTCGCCGACGAACACCGGGTTGTTCTTCCGGCGCCGGCACAGCACTTCGATCGTGCGCTGTAGTTCTTCGGTGCGCCCGATCAACGGATCGAGCAGGCCGTTTCTGGCGCGTTCGCTGAGATTCGTGCAGTAAGCGGCGAGCGGATCGCGCGCCGTCGCGGATCCTTCCTCGCCACCGCCGGCGGGAGTGCCGTGATCCGGTGCCCCGGGCAGTCCGTTTGGCGGCGTCTTCGAAATACCATGGGCGATGTACTCGAGCACATCGAGGCGGGTTACGCCTTGTTCGGCCAGCAGCTGAGCCGCGTGGGTTTTCGGCTGCTGGAGAATGGCTGCACAGATGTCGCCGGCTTCCACTTCGGTTCGCTGGGCGCTCTGGACGTGCAGCACGGCCGTTTGCAGTACCCGGCGGAACGCCGCGGTCTGTTCGGGTTCGCGCTGGTCGCCGCGTTTCTGCTGCTCGATCGAGTCGCGCAGGTAGGCGTCCAGATCGCGGCGCAGCTTCGGCAGGTCGGTGCCGCAAGCGGCGAGAATCCGCTCGCCGTCATTGTCGTGCGCGAGCGCATAGAGCAGGTGCTCGAGCGTCACGTAGGCGTGCCGGCGCGACACGGCTTCGCGATAGGCGATCGTCAGAACCAGTTCGAGGGCGGCGGAAAACACGGTCAGCTCACGCTTCTTCGATGGCGGCCCGGAGCGGGAACTCGGCCTGACGAGCCATCGACGTCAGGGTCTCCACTTTCGTTTCGGCGACTTCCCAGGGATAGACACCGGCGATCCCACTCCCATTTAGATGCACCTGCATCATGATTCGGTACGCCTCGGCCGGCGATTTCTGAAACAGCGACTCGAGCACGTGCAACACGAACTCCATGGTGGTGTAGTCGTCGTTCAGGAGGACCACCTTGTATAAGGTCGGGTCTTTCTTTTCGACCTTGGTCCGTTCCTTGACGGCGCCGTCGGTCTGATCGCTGCCGATTCCCACTGATTCAGCCTAATCGGAACGCGCGCCGCATACAATGATCCCATGCCGAAACTTACGGTCGAGGGATACGGAACATTCGAGGTGCCTGCCGGCAAAAGGCTGGTAAAGGCGATCGAGCAGGACGCGAAGGTTGACATCCTGCATGCGTGTGGCGGATTTGCTAAATGCACCACCTGCCGGGTCGAGTTCATCGAGGGCGAGCCCGCTACCCACACAGTAGCCGAACGGGACAAGCTCATCGCCAAAGGGCTCACCGGCGTCAGGCTGTCGTGTCAGATCGTGTGCGACCACGACATGGCAGTTCGGGCCCTGCTGCACCTCGAAGGGTCAGGCCGACCCGATCCCGGTCCCACGCCTGAGGACACGGTCACTCCGGTCGCTGAATTCGTCTAACTTCGACGCCTTCATCAGCGTCGTCATGTCGTCCGGCAGTGGCGCCTCGATGACGAGCGGCTTTCGGGTGGCGGGATGCGTCAACGCCAGACGCCATGCGTGAAGGGCCTGACGCGGGAACGCCTTGAGCAAGGCGGCCAGCGTCTCGTCCTCGATGCCGGACCAGAGCGGCGCGCCGTACACCGGGTCGCCGACGATCGGCCATTTCCGGGCCGCGAGGTGAACCCGGATCTGGTGTGTACGTCCGGTCACGAGACGGCATCGCAGCAGCGCCAGCCCGACGCCTGATGCTGACGCGCGTCCGAGCCGTTCGTAGCGCGTCAGGCTCGACGCTCCCTCCGTCCTCGAGGTAATCATCCGTCGTCGATCCGTCGGATCGTGAAGAATGCACAAGTCGATCTCGCCGCGGGCAACCTTGACGCGCCCGTAGACAACCGCCAGGTAGTCCTTCTCGCTCTCGGCCATCGCCCGCTGCAGCACCGCGTGCGCGCACGCGCTTTTTGCGACGACGACAATGCCGGACGTCAGCTTGTCGAGACGTCCGACCAGCGACGGTCGTTGTGGCGCCGGCCATGCGCGGGCGTGCCAAAGCAACGCGTTCATCAGGGTCCCGGTCGAGTTCCGGTACGACGGGTGCACGACGACGCCGGCCGGTTTGTTCAACGCCAGCAGGTGATCGTCTTCGTAAAGGAGATCGATCGCTACGTCCTCAGCCTGCATCACTTGTCGAGGCGCGCCCTCCGGTAACCTCACGGCGACAACGTCTCCGATCGCCGTTCGCGTCGATACCCGGCGGACCGGCCGCCCGTTGACCGATACCAGTCCGCTCTCGATCCACGCCTGGACGCGCGTGCGCGTCGCGGTGTCCAGGTCCTGAAGGTGACGTCTGACGACCAGGTCGAGACGCAACCCGGCATCGCCCCGGTCGGCGGTCAAAATCCGTGGCGAGTCGGGCACCTCGTGATGGTACACGCTCGGCCGTCGCCTCCGTGTCCGCGTGGTTTGGCCGTCGTATGATCACGGCATGAGCGATCAGGGGAAAGGCAGGCTCGTCTACTCGACCGGCGTTGGCAGCATCTGTCCGGGCTGCGGCTGGCCGGATCGCGACTGCAAGTGCAGCCACAACAACGTTCCTCGCGAGACGGTTCCGGATCGGATTGTCGCGAAGCTGCGGATGGAGAAGAAAGGGCGCGGCGGCAAGACGGTGACGGTGGTCTACAACCTGCCGAACAACGCCGCGTTCCTGAAGGACCTGTGTTCCGAACTGAAGCGCGCCTGTGGCACCGGCGGCGCGGTTGCGGACGGTGTCATCGAACTGCAGGGTGACTTGCGCGATCGGATCCGGGAAACCCTGATGACGAAGGGCTTCCTCGTGAAGGGTTGATCGTATTCACGGGCTGTTCATGATGCAGCTGTTACACTGCGCGGCTACCCTAACTGGAGGAGTGAACATGCGGCGACTCTCTGTCGTGGCCGTCGTTGGAATCGCAATCGCAGCATCGGCTGGCCTGGCCGGTCAGGCGCCGGCCGGCGGTCCGTATCGCGTGATCAAGACGGCCAAAGTCGGTGGCACCGGAGGCTTCGACTACGTGTACGCGGACGTGGTGGGCCGTCGGCTGTATATTCCACGCGGCGCAGTCCAGGGTGACACGCCGATGCCCGCCCGCGTCAGCGTTTTCGACCTCGACACGCTCGCGCCGGTCGGCGAAATTCCGAATACCAGGGCCAACGGTGCGGTCGTCGACGCGAAGTCCGGGCATGGCTTCGCCAGCAGCAAACCGGTCGCGATGTGGGACGCCAAAACGCTTGCCGTGATCAAGACGATCGACGTGCAGGGCAATCCGGACGGCATCCTGGCCGACCCGTTCAACCAGCGCATCTACGTACTCAGCCACGCGGCGCCGCACGTCACCGTCATCGACGCGAAAGAGGGATCGGTGCTGGGCACCATCGATCTGGGCGGTGCGCCGGAGCAGGCTGTGAGCGACGGCGCGGGCCACGTCTACGTCGATGTTTCCGACAAGGCCAACGTCGCCGTCATCGACGCGAAGACGATGGCGGTCACGGCCCACTACGATCTCGGCGACAAGGGCGCCGGGCTCGCCGGCCTGGCGATCGATGTCAAGAATCACATTCTGTTCGTCGCGTGCCGTCTGCCGCAGCCCGGTGTGATGGTGATTCTCAACGCCGATGATGGCCGGATCATCACGACGCTGCCGCTGGCAGGAAGCTCCGATGGAGCAGTGTTCAATCCGGCGACGCAGGAAGCGTTCAGCTCGCAAGGGAATGGCACCTTGACGATAGTCAAGGAAAACAGCCCGACCAGCTTTGAAGTCGTCCAGAACCTGCAGACGCTGGTCGGCGCCAAGACGCTGACGCTCGATTCCAAAACGAACCACATCGTGACGATGACGGCGGAGTTCGCACCGCTGCCGGCGCCCGCGACGCCGCCAGCCCCGGGAGCACCGGCCGGGCGCGGCGGCCGGGGGCCGATGGTTCCCGATTCCTTTTCGATCCTCGTGGTCGGAAGATAGGCTGAGGCGCCAGTCGCTACCGGGGCTGAATGCACCACGACGCGACGGTGTCGTAGCCGGAGCAGGGCAGGCGTGCCAGGTTCACCGAGTCCTGCGCGTGTGCCTCGACTTCGTTCTGATACTCGGGAATGCGGATCACGTCGCTCGAGGCAACGGTGATCCGTTCCTGCGAAAGAAAGTCGAGCACATACGCGTCCCAGTAGATCGCCGTGGCGTAGCGGATGTGATGGCCGGTGAGGTAGTTCACCAGCATCCGATGCTCGCTCTCGGGGGGATTTCGTATCGCCGAGACGACGAGCCGTCCGTTGTCCAAAGCGTTGAGCATTCCGAGCAGGAGAAAGACCGAGACCGCCAACGCGCGCCAGAGGCGTGAGGGTTCACGCATCATGAACGTCGCGAAGACTCCGACCGGCAGCAGCAGTGTGAACGGCAGATAACGCAGCAGCGGCGCGTACTCGAAGACGACATTGCACGACAGCGGATACGCGCACGCGGCCAGCGCGCCAACTCCTGCCAGATACAGCCCGAAACCTTCCTCGGTGCTCCGTTCCGCGACTGAGCGCCAGCGGATCTGAAGCAGTCGGACCACCATCGCGACCAGCGTCGCCGACAACAGCCACCACACCCACGGGCGGCCGATCTCGAGCGTCGAGTTCATGCGCCACGCCACCAGCGGCGCGCGAAGGCCGCCGAAAACTGCCGGCAGCGCTCGCAGGAAGACCGACTCGATCCGGCGCAGCAGGGTCGCGTCGAAACACATCTGACCACCGAGCGACGACACCTGCAGCGCCAGCGACGCCCCGGTCTGGCGCATCCGCAGGTCGTCGACGATCAGCCAGACCAGTGCGAAACCGGCGACCATCCACCATGCGCGGCGCAGGTTTGCCCGGTCCCACAATTCGCCGCTGAAGGCCTCCACCACCAGCATTGCCGGCAGCGCGAACAGCGTGAATTCGCGGTGCAGCGTTCCGAAAGCGAGCACGCAGCCGTACGCGAGTGGGCGACGGCGCAGTTGCCACAGTACGAGGACGTACACGAACGGCTCGATGCTGGCGCCCGCCATCTCCAGCAGCTGACTGCTCATCGCCGGGGTCGGGACGATGAACGGAAGCGCCGCGACGAAGGCGACGGCGCTAGTGAGACGCAGTCGCTTACCGAGCGCTGCGATCAGCCAAGCCGCCACGCCGGTATTCAAGAGGACCAGCGGCAGACGCATCACCGTCACCGACGGCCGGAAAATCCAGAAGAACGGCGCGATCAGCCACGCCTGCACGCCCATCAGGTAATTGAGCCCGTAGTAATACAGCGGGAAACGATGAAGCGTGCTGACGTGCCTGGCCATCAGTCCGACGATGGCCTGGTCCGAATCGAAGTAGAAGCCTTCGTAGTAGGTCGGGACGAAAGAGCGGAACAGGACGATGAGGACCGCGGCGCCGATGAAGAGCAGCGGTTGACGAGTTCGGGCGGG
>DASXGC010000411.1:0-8799 GCA_036489235.1 Vicinamibacterales bacterium | reverse complement strand
CCATGCTCGGCGCGCAGTTCGCGGACGTCCTGGTGCGACGGCCCGATCTGCGTCAGCCGTTTCCACCGGGATTTCGCCGGCGTCTCGTCGGTCAGACCGTAACTTCGCTGACCAGGCGGGCGAAGTACCTGCTCGCCGAACTGTCCTCTGGTGAGACGCTCCTGATGCATCTCGGGATGTCGGGAGGTTTCGACGTGGCCCGAACGTCACCCGAGCCAGGCCGTCACGACCACGTCGTCTTTCGCATGTCCACCGGCGTCAGCGTGACATTCAACGACCCGAGGCGATTCGGTGTGATGGACCTGATTCGGGCCGGACAGCTGACCCGCCATCGCGCCGTCGGCGGGCTTGGACCCGAACCGCTCTCGGAGGACTTCGACGCCGCGGCGCTGGCGCGAGCCTGCAGAGGCAAGAAGACATCGCTGAAAGCCGCGCTGCTCGATCAACGCGTCGTAGCCGGACTCGGCAACATTTACGCCAGCGAGGCGCTGCATCGAGCGGGCCTGTCGCCGTTCAAGCGCGCGTCCACCCTTGCCACGCGCACCGGAGCACCGCGGCCCGCCGCATTTCGGCTCGTCACCGCGATCAAGCAGGTGCTGAACGCTGCCATCGAGCGCGAATCACGGCGCTCGTCGAGCGCCGAGCCCTACGGCTCGTCGAGGTTCCGGGTGTACGGCCGGGAAGGCGAGCGATGCCTGCGCGCGAAATGCACGGGCACCATCAAGCGACGGACGCAGGCGGCCCGCTCGACGTTTTACTGTCCGGTCTGCCAACGACTGTAGCGTCCGCCTTTAGGCGGACCGCGCCGGCCGGTTGAAGCCGGCCACCGCGGGTTGGTCCGGCTAAAGCCGGACACTACACGCGCTACGGGAACTCCACGTTCAGAGTAAAAGGCTTCGCGCCGATCGTCACCGGATAACGTTTTTCTCCGCCGGCCTGCCGCCTGACGACGATCTCGTGAGCGCCGAGCGGAAGTGGCATCGCGTTCACCGGCGCCTCTGACACCCGCACGCCGTCCAGCCACACCTCGGCCGGCTCCGATGCCGTCACGCTGAGTGTCGAATTCGGCATTGGCAGCCGTACATCGGTCCCGGCGCCCGGGAACACTTCGACCTGCTGAACGATCGCGTAGCCGAGTGCTCGATTCGTGATCTGCAAACTGTGCATGCCAGGCGCAATCATGATTTGATTGCGCCCGTCGGGTTGCAACACATGTCCGCCCTCGGCCACGACGACGTCGAACGGCGGGTACATGGCGACCCAGCCCGAGAAGATCGCTTCGTTGACGTCGGTTGCCTCTTTCGTGCTGATACTGATTGTTCGGCGGACGCTGCCCGCGTCGCTTTTGATCACGACCTCGTGACGTCCCGGCGGCAGGCCTGTGATCGTCGCCGGCGTCACGCCTCGCGACTTGCCGTCAACCAGGACCATCGCCCCCGCCGGGGTCGAATCCACATGCAGCTCACCAGCGACCGACGCGGGAGCGGCTTGCGTTGGCCGTGGACGCTCGGGCGTGGCCGCCGCAATGCGGGTCTTCAGGTCGTCGGCGGTGCGGAACATATACGGTGCGACCAGTCCCAGCAGGATGCCGACGACCGCCACTATCGCGGCGTACGGAAGCCAGCGGATCAAGAACGGTCGCCGCTCTCGCAGCCAATCCACGACTGCCGACCATCGGCTCGGGCCGGAATCCTCGACGATCGGTGGCGCCGAAGACGTGGAGACGTGGCTGAAGAGATCGCGACTGACCGTCGCGGTTGGCTCAGGCAAGGTCGGCGGCGCTGGAGTGGCCGGGATCTCGAGCGGGACGTCCGTCCACGTAGCCCGCCGCGCTCGAGCCCAGCTTGCGGCGGCGTGCGCCGCGGCAAGGAGGTTGCGCTCGCGGTCCTCCGCCCTGTTTTGAGACACCACCGACGCCACTATAATTGGTTCCGCTTCCAGCGCAATGAGCGAACAGGACGTTTCACCGATGGGCGGCGCTTCAGCCGCGACGCTCAGGGGTTACCTCGCCACCGACGCCCAGCGCGAGATCGACAGACTGCGCGCCGAGCTCGATGCCCGATTGGCCGCCCTCGAGGCGGCGCTGGCGGCCCACGATCCGCGTGTGTCGCTCGAGGATCTCGTCCTCGATCTGGCTCGCGTCGTCACCGCCGAAGGCGTCGCCAGCGCCGCACGGGGGGCGCTCGAAGGCCAGCTGGGCGAGCAGGAACGAGCGGCGGTCGCCGCGTCTGCGGCGTCAGCCGCCGCTGCAGCGGCCGCGACCCACGCCGCGCGCGCGCTCGAGGCGGAGCAACAAATCAGCCGCTCTCTCCAGGGTCAGCTCGAACAGCAGCGAGCGGAACAGGACCGCCTTCGTCAATCGATGACGCAGGAACGCGCGGCGGCCGCGGAGGGTGCTCGAGAGCTCGAGCGAGCGAGGGCCGCGCAGCAGGAGCTCGTTGACGCCAACAACTCGCTCAGGAAGCTGAAGACGCAACTCGAAGAGTCCATCGAAGGCGAACGGCGGCGCGCGGCGGATCTCGAGACCCAGCTCACCCAGGAGGTTGCCGAAGCGGCCGGACGCCGCACCGCCGCGGAGGCCCTCGAACAACGATGTGTGCGCCTGAAGAGTCAGCATCGTGCAGCGGTGGGTGCCGCCTCCGAAGCGATGAGGGAGCGCGACGAGTTGGCCAAGGCGCTCGTGGGGTTGCGGCAGGAAGTTCTGGCCGCGCACGCCAGCGTCGAGGCGCGGGCGTCTTCCGTCGACGCTGAGCGGGCCGCGGTCGAACAGAGCTGGAAGGAGGCGGAAGCGCGTCGCGCCGCCGCCGAGCGAAGCGCAAAAGAGGCGCAGGCCGCGCGAACCGTCGCCGAGCGGAATTCGAAAGAGGCGGACGCAGCACGGGCGGCGGCTGAGAACAATCTGAAAGAAGCCGAGGCTGGACGGGCTGCCGCCGAACGTCACTTGAAAGAGGCGGATGTCGCGCGCGCGGTCGCCGAACGCGGCTCGAAAGAGTCGGACGCTGCCAGGGCCGCGGCGGAGCGCGAATCGAAAGAGGCTCAGGCCGCGCGAGCGCTCGCCGAGCGGAACTGGAAAGATGCCGAGGCGCGAGCCGAAGTACTCAGCGCCGAGCGTGACGAGCTGGCGGGCCGCCTGGAGTCAGCGAAGAAATCCGCAAAGACCGAGCTCGAAGAGGCGCGCCAGCCAGTGGTCGACGCCGGCGCGGAAACCGCTCGTCAGCTCGAGTCGGCGAACGAACGGATCCGCCTGCTCGAGCTACAGCGCTTCGAACGCGAACGCGCGCCTCGCGACTACGACGTGGATCTGGTTCCAGCGCTCGAAACGAAACCGTCGCCGCTGTCCGACCTGACCGGGCAGCGAGCCCGTCGCTACACCTTCCCGCCAAGAACCAAAGTCCATCTCGGACGCGAGGCCGCTGTGCTCGTCGACGTTTCGGTCACAGGCGCCCAGGTCATCTGCGCCACCTCCCCCGAAGTCGGACGCATCGTCACCGTGACGCTGGCGTCAGATGAAGCACCCTGTTTCTGCGAAGGCCGGCTGTTGTGGGCGCAGCGCGAGCAATCGGCCAAGAATCGGCCCTTCCGATACCGGATCGGGCTCGTGTTTACGGCCCTGGATGAGGCATCACTTCGCGCCTATATCGAGCGCCATTCAATCGGCTGAGCTCGATTCGGCTCTCCGGCCGGGCCTTCTGGACCAAACGGCTGAAGCAGGCTATCGTGACCATTCCAGGAGGGCACGTGATCGCTAGCCTCGTCAGAATCAGCGTGGTGGCCGTTGTCGTGTCGGCGGCGCCGGCGTTCGCCCAGCCGAGTCCGACAGTCGCCGGGCATATCAAGGTCGCATCCGGTGCCGTGTTCGTGGTGCGCGCCGGAACGCAGACTCCTGCCCAGGCCGGCGAGCCCATCTTCGAAGCCGACACCGTGAAGACGGGACCGGACGGCCGGCTTGGGATCACGCTGAAGGATGACACTCGAGTGTCGCTCGGGCCCGGCAGCGAAATGCGGGTGAGCCGATTCGCCTACGCGCCAGCCGAGGGCCGCCTCGGCCTGGTGCTCAGCGTCTTCCACGGTGTCGTGGCATACGTATCGGGACGAATTGCCAAGCTGTCGCCAGACTCGATCCGTCTCGAAACACCAGCCGCGGTGATGGGCGTGCGCGGGACGACGCTGGCGCTTCGTGTCACGGCTCCATGATCGTTGCGCGATCAACCGCCGCTTCTGCCGCTGCACTCGTGCTGGTGGCGTTGTCGGCGTGTGGGCCGAAACACGTGCAGTCGATTCCCGGACAGACGATTGTGGCGCTGCTTCCGGATCCGGAGGACGGTAAGGTTGGCGCAGCGGTGGCCACGAACTCGTCCGGCAGTGTTGATCTGACGTCGGCCCGGGCGTCCACGACGGTTGCGCCGAATCAGCCGCCGGCAGCGGTGGTCGTGTTGACGGAAGCCGACGTCAATCGCCTTTTCGGCGACGCGCTGTCGGCGCTGCCCGCGGCACCACAGCACTTCATCCTGTACTTTCGGTTCGAATCCAACGAACTGACCGACGAAAGCCATGCGCTGCTGCCCAAGGTACTGGACGCAGTCAGACAGCAGCCGTTTCCCGACGTCTCGGTGATCGGGCACACCGATACCACCGGGACCAATTCCGGCAACTACCAGCTCGGCCTCAGGCGCGCAAACACGATTCGTGATCGGCTCATCGAGTCAGGCATCAGCGCGTCGCTCATCGAGGCGACATCGCACGGTGAAGCCGATCCGCTAATCAAGACCGCCGACGAAGTGCTCGAGCCGCGCAACCGGCGCGTCGAAATCACGGTCAGATGACGGTTCGGCCGTACTCGTTCGTACTGCTCTGTGGACTAATTCCCACTGTCGTCGTCGCGGCGCTCTGCCTGTCGCGCCCATCGCTCTTCTCCGGTTTCGAGTACGGCGCCTACGACCGCCTGCTGCGTGCCGCACCGGTTCGTCCGCCGAGCGGCCAGGTGGTGATTGTCGACATCGACGACCGCAGCCTGGCGTCGATCGGTCAATGGCCGTGGCGCCGCGAGTTGATCGGCCAACTGGTCGAGCGCTTGCGCAACCTCGGCGCGTCGATGGTCGCGCTCGACATCATCTTTGCCGAGGCCGATCGCTACGATGCGAGCGGGACGTCCAGCGACGAGACGCTGGCCCACGCCCTGAGCGCAGGACGGGTGGTGCTCGGTTATGCGCTCACCTTCGACGCCCGGCCCGGTCAGGCGGGCGCGTGCGAGCCCCAGCCGTTCGGCGTCGCGGTGGTTCAAGGGAAGGAGGGTCCGGTCGACGATCCATTCTTCCGGGCGACCGGCGCCATCTGCAGTCTTCCTGTCCTCAGCCGCGCCGCAGGCGCCTCGGGTTTTCTCAACGCCGCGCCGGACCCCGACGGCCGGCTCCGGCGAGCGCCGCTTCTGATGTCGTCCAATGGGCAGGTCGTGCCGTCGCTCGCGCTGGCGGCGGTGGTTGCCGCCGATCAGTCGCGTGACGCGGTTCTTCGTGTCATCAACGTCAACGCATCGATGCTGCAGCTCGGCGACCGCAGCGTGCCGCTCGACGGCAAGAGCAACCTGCTGCTGCGGTACCGTGGTCCCAAGCGCACCTTCTCCTACATTTCTGCGGCCCAGGTCCTGAGCGGCGAGGCGACGCCCGACATGTTCAAGGACAAGGTCGTGTTCGTCGGGACGACGGCGCTCGGTACTCGCGAAGTGGTGACGACGCCGATCGACGCGCTGTTCGCGGGTGTGGAAGTGCAGGCGACCGTGGCCGACGACCTGCTGCAGCGTGATTTTCTGCATGCACCCGATTCGAGAACCCTGATCGAAGCCGTCACCGTCCTTGGTGCCGGCGGCATCGTGACGTTGCTGGTGGGAGCGATGGGGCTTGCGTGGGGAGGGGCCGGCCTTGTCGCGGTGGTTGTCGCGGTCTGGGTGTCCGCCTTCAGGCTGATGTCCGGCGGTACCTTTCTGTCGCCGGTCTATCCGACCATCGGCGTGGTCGCCGCGTACGCCGCGATGGCGGTCGCGCACCTGTTGCTCGAACGCCGCCGGGCCGACCGCGAAGGCCACGATCGCGCGATCTCGCAGCGGCTGATGGTGCAGGGCATGCTGTCGCTCACGGAAGTCCGGCACGCCGAGACCGGCCGTCACTCGCGCCGGACCCGGCACTATGCGCGGGTCATCGCCGAGCAGCTGGCGCGCCACGAGGGTTTCGGCGACTACCTGACGCCGGATCGCATCGCGATGCTCGCAGGCCTCGCACCGCTGCACGACATCGGCAAGGTCGGCGTTCCCGATCGCCTGTTGAACAAGCCTGGAGCGCTGACCGAGGAAGAACTGTCGGAAATGCGCAAGCATCCTGAACACGGCCGCGACGTCATCCTGCATGCCGAACAGGACGTCGGAGTGCCCGACGATGTGCTGCTCGCCATGGCCAAGGACATCGTCTACACACACCATGAAAAGTGGGACGGTACCGGCTACCCGCGCGGTCTGAGTGGACGCGCGATTCCGCTGGTCGGCCGCCTGATCGCGCTGGTTGACGTGTACGACGCGATCACGACGCGGCGCACTTACCGCGAACCGATGTCCCACGAGGATGCCGTGGCCTTCATCGCCGGCGGTCGAGGGACGCATTTCGACCCGACGATCGTCGACGCGTTTCTCGAAGTCGCGCCGACCCTCGGCAGGCTGATGGCGGAGAGCGAATCGACGGCCGCCGCGTCCACGGACACGGCGCTTCCGTAAGGGATCCGATATCATCGTCCCGATGATCGAGACATCCGCGGGTCGCCGGGTGAATACCCCGGCGCAGGTGCTGTTCGCGAGCCTGATCGGCACCACCATCGAGTTCTTCGATTTCTACATTTACGCCACCGCCGCAGTCCTGGTCTTTCCGCGTCTGTTTTTCCCGAAATCAGACCCTGCCTCCGCGACGCTGGCGTCGCTCGCCACTTTTGCCATCGCCTTCCTCGCGCGTCCGATCGGCTCGACGCTGTTCGGTCATTTCGGCGATCGCGTCGGCCGCAAGACGACGCTGGTCGCGGCGCTGCTGACGATGGGGGTGTCGACCGTATCGATCGGCGTGCTGCCGACCTACGCGACGCTGGGGATCGGCGCGCCGTTCCTGCTGGCCTTGTGCCGCTTCGGTCAGGGCATCGGGCTGGGAGGCGAGTGGGGCGGTGCCGTCCTGCTCGCGATTGAGAACGCACCGCCGGACAAGCGTGCGTGGTACGGCATGTTTCCGCAACTCGGTGCGCCGATCGGCTTCATGTTCTCCGGCGGCGTCTTCGTGATCCTGTCGCGGCTGCTCACCGATCAGCAGTTTTTCGAGTTCGGCTGGCGCATTCCGTTTCTCGCCAGCGCGGCGCTGGTGCTGATTGGCCTGTACGTGCGGCTCACGATTACCGAGACGCCGGTGTTTCGCGAGGAGCTGAAAAAGCGCGAGCCGGTCAAGGTGCCGATGGCGGAAGTGTTTCGAAAGCACAGCTGCGCACTGTTGATGGGCATCCTGTTGTCGTTGACGGCATTCGTGCTGTTCTATCTGATGACCGTGTTCATGCTGTCGTGGGGAACCAGCGCGCTCGGTTACACCCGCGACAAGTTCCTCCTGATGCAGCTCTTTTCGATTCTGTTTTTCGCCGCGGCCATTCCAATCTCGGCGCTGCTCGCCGAAGGCGGCCGCCGGCCGATGTTGATCGCGGTCAATGTCGGCATCGGCCTGTTCGGCCTGGTGCTGGCGCCGATGTTCAACGCCGGAACCGCCGGCGCGGTGGCGACGATGGTGCTCGGGATGTCGCTGATGGGACTGGTTTACGGTCCGCTCGGGACCGTGCTCTCCGAGTTGTTCCCGACCTCGGTCCGCTATTCCGGCAGCTCGCTCACGTTCAACATGGCCGGTATCTTCGGCGCTTCGCTCGCTCCATCGGTCGCGACCTACCTTGCCACCAACTACGGCCTCCAGTACGTGGGCTACTACCTGAGTGGCGCAGCGATGCTGTCACTGGCCGGACTGCTCGCGACCCGCGAGACCCGCGGCCAGGCGCTTTAGGACCGCGCGCCAGCCAGCCCATGCGAGTCGCGATTGTCGGTGGACCAGGGATCGGCAAGAGCACGCTGGTGCGACAGCTGGGCGACCTGTATCGCAACGGCTCGTACGGGGAAGGCGAAAAAGGCGTGTGGGACGCCCACGTCCTCGAAGACATCGAAGCGGGGCGCAACCCGGTCGGCGTCACCGCTTACTTCGGCGCGCTCTATGACGCCAATTATCGTGACGCCGCCGAAAACGATCGACCGGGCAAGGTGATCTTTTTCGAGGGCGCGCGCATCACGCTCGAAGCGCATATCGCCGAGTACCCGACCGAGTATCACGGCGAACTGCACAAGGTGCTGGCGATCGGCGATGCGTGGAATCCCGACCGCATCATCGTGCTGACGTCGAGCACCGACACCATCGAGAAGCACATCAGGGTGCGAAACCGGCCGCACGAGAGCGCGGAGAACATGGTCCGCCGCTTCCGGCTCATCGACAACGAATTCCGACGCCTTGCCCCGCTCTACCCAAACACCATCGTCGTCGATCGTGACAGCCGCGAGTTTCACGAGCGCGGCGGCTTGATGCACATCATTGCCGCCGCGGGTCTGCCACTGTTTCAGGAAATTCCGTACCGCAAGATCGAGCGCTGGTAAGCCGGAGAGGGGCCGATTGGTCCGGCTAAAGCCGGACACTACCTTGGCTCGAGTAGTGTCCGGCTTCAGCCGGACGATAGTGGCTTCTAGCGTGACGCGCT
>DASXGC010000403.1:0-3383 GCA_036489235.1 Vicinamibacterales bacterium | reverse complement strand
TCGGACGCGTAGAACAAGTACTTGCCCTCGGGGTCGAAGGTCGGCTGCGTATCGTTCAAGTAACCGGACGTCGCCTGCCCCAGCTTGCCGGCGTTGGTGTCGTACAGAAAGATGCCGCTGTTGCTGGTCGTGGTTGGACGGGCGTAGGTGAGCCAGCGCGAGTCCGGCGACCACTGAAAACGAAACGCCTCGAGTCCACCGTGTGCGATCCAGTCCGGACTCTTGTCCACGTCGCTCACCTTGCCACTGGCAGTGTCGTAGACGTGAATTCGCATCGCCTGATCGATGAAGGCGATCTTCTTGCTGTCGGGCGACCACTGTGGCGCGTAGCGAAAGCCGGGTCCAAGCGACGTGACCTTGCGTTCAGCGCCCGCGCTTTCGGCCGGCGTCAGCGTGAGCTCGTACTCGCCGCTGCGATCGCTCCAGTAGGCCAGCGTCTTGCCGTCGGGCGACCAGCGCGGATATCGCTCGGAGACACCGGAGCTGCGGGTCACATCGAGCGTCGCGCCACGTTCCGCGGGAACCGTCACGACATCGCCGCGCGCCTCGAACGCCACGCGTTTGCCGGTCGGCGACACCGACGGATTCGTGGCCAGCTTCTCTGCATTCGCCGTGTGCGCGCGCAGCGTGGTCTCGTCTGTGAGGACGCGAATCTGCACCTCGGATTCCTTCTCGTTGGCAAGATTGAGCAAGTGCATGCGCCCGCCGGCCAGAAAGACGATGGAGTCGGGACCAATCGAGGGAAAAGTGATGTCGAAATCGACGAAGTGGGTCACCTGGCGCACGGCTCCAGTGCTGACGTCTTCGGCCCAGATGTTGTTGCGCTCGCTGGCGTCGCGGTCGGAGAGGAAATAGATGGTGTTGCCGCGCCACATCGGCTGCGCGTCGTTGGCCGGGTTGTTGGTGATGTTTCGCGAGGCGAACGACTTGAGATCGAAGACCCAGAGATCCGGCGCCCAACCGCCGCGATACCGTTTCCAGTTGCGGAAGTCCTGGCTCATCGGCATGTAGACGAACTGCTGGCCGTCAGGCGAATACGCGCCGAACTCGCCGTACGGGACCGGCAGTTTTTCAGGAAGACCACCGTCCACGCTGACCAGATAGAACTGGTTGTAGCGCTGGCGTCCGCTGTCGCGGGCCGACGCGAACAGGATGCGCTTGCCGTCGGGATGCCAGCCGATCACGCGGTCGTTCATCGGATGGAACGTGAGGCGCGAGGGGACGCCGCCGGCTGTCGGAATCACGTAGACGTCCGCATTGCCGTCGTAGGCGGCAGTAAAGGCGATTTTCGAGCCGTCTGGCGAAAATCGCGGGAACATTTCCTCGCCTGGAGGCGAGCTGAGACGCGTCGCGGTGCCGCCCGTTTTCGGTACCAGCCAGATGTCGCCGGCGTAGACGAACGCGATCTTGTCGGCGGACACCGTCGGGTAGCGGAACATCCGGGCATCGACCTGCGCGAAGGCCGGCGCCGCCGAGAGCAGCAGCAACGCGAGAGCAAGGGCATTGCGTTTCATGGACGCATTTTACCGCCGACGGCAACGTCCATCTGCACTGCGCATTGTTCACAGAGCCGCGCACCTAAGGAATGCGTGATGTTGGATTCCGGCCGTCTCGAAATCGGGAAAGCGACCGGCGCGCGCGAGTCATGGCGACTGAGGCGGTGCTAAGATTCGTGTCCAACGCTATGGATTCGCCCACCTGCAAAGTGATTCGGTCAGGCGACAGTTACCTCGGACAACAGGGTTTCACGTATGTCGCCGGCCTGACCGGTGCTTCGGCCGGCTCACGTGCGCTCTGTATGACGGCGCTGACGCTACCTGACGGCGCGCGTGCGAAAACGCATCTGCATCAGTCAATCGAGACGGCGGTGTATGTCCTCGAAGGCGAGGCCGAGATGTACTTCGGGGCCCGGCTCGAGCAGCTGCTGAGCGCCACGGCCGGCGAATACATCTACATTCCCGCCGACGTGCCGCACCTGGTTCTCAATCGATCAGGAGCGCCTTGCCGCGCGGTCGTCGCTCATTCCGCCGAAGACGATCAGGCCGGCATCGTGCTGCTGCCGGAATTAGACGCGCTCGTCTAACCACCAGGATGCGACGCTTCGCCTTCGGCCTGTTGGGCACCATCCTCGGCTACCTTATCGGGGCATTTGGCGGCGGCTTCGCAATCACCATGCTGTCGTCCAACCAACACGATCGGTCGGTCGAGGCGGTGATGACGGGCGCGTTCGTCATCGGGCCGCTCGGCGCGTTGATTGGCCTGGTGACTGGAGTGATGAGCGGTGCGCCGCGCAAGAGCGGCAATCACGACGGTTGACCGCAGAGCACGCCGAGCTGGCAGTGAATTTCGGATAAAAGCAGAACGCGGGAAGGAGCATTCATCGTGGCGAAGACGTGGTTCATCACCGGTGCGTCTCGAGGGTTCGGTTATCTCTGGGCGGAAGCGGCGCTCGAGCGCGGGGATCGGGTCGCTGCGACCGCGCGGCGCGTCGAAACCCTGGACGGCCTCGCCCAGCGGTTCAACGATGCAGTTCTTCCGATCACCCTGGACGTGACCGATCGTCGCGCCTGCTTTGCGGCCGTTCAACAGGCGCAGTCCGCCTTCGGCCGGCTCGACGTCCTCGTCAACAACGCCGGGTACGGGCAGTTTGGCGCGATCGAAGAGCTGTCGGAGGCGGAGGCGCGCGACCAGATCGAGACGAATCTATTCGGCGCACTCTGGATCACGCAGGCAGCGCTGCCCATCATGCGCGCACAGCGCGCCGGCCACATCCTTCAGGTTTCCAGCATTGGCGGCGTCGCTGCGTTCCCGAACATCGGGATTTACCATGCGTCGAAATGGGGGCTCGAAGGTTTCAGTGAAGCGCTGTCGTACGAAGTCGCCGAATTCGGCATCAAGGTAACTCTGGTTGAACCGAGCGGGTTCTCGACCGACTGGGCGGGTTCGTCTGCAAAGCAGGCGACGCCGATCGCCGACTATGCCCCGGCGCACGCGGCGATGGCCGAACGGCGCAAGCAGTTCACGCCTGGAGACCCGAAGGGGACGGTCAAAGCCATCCTGAAGCTGGTGGACTCCAGCGATCCGCCGCTGCGGCTGCTCCTCGGCAGCGCCGCAGTTCAGATCGCGACGATGCTGTACCCGCAGAAGCTGGCGACGTGGAAGGCCTGGGAAGAGGTGTCGAAGGACGCAGACAAGGAATAGGGTTATGAGCGGTCGTCGGATCGCGCGGAACGGTCAATCGCGCGACGCTGCCGAAGCACTTCGTAGACGGCGATGCCGACGCTGGTCGACAAATTCAGTGAGCGCACGCGCGGCGATGTCATCGGCATGCCGACGAATCGATCGCGATAGCGTTCGTGGAGATCGGCCGGCAGACCTCCCGT
>DASXGC010000384.1:0-2884 GCA_036489235.1 Vicinamibacterales bacterium | reverse complement strand
CGGGCCGTTTGGGTCATCCATACGCGGGAGGCTAGCACTCCATTGTGGAAGCTGCATCTGTCAACTGTGACAGCCTTCGCTCTCGAAGACGAGCAGGCGCTAGGCAAATGGCTTATCACCGTCGTATGACCTTTTCATGTGGCCGCCAGACCCACCCCATGTCCGAAGTGCGAGTCCTCAAAGGTCGACTGGTTAGGCGCTGACAGCGCCGTGAACCACGCCGATACGTTTACCTAGGCCTGCATGATCCGCAGCGCGCGTTCGTGCAGAGCTCGCGACGTATGAACCGCCGATGCGCGCGCCGGCAAGGCAATCAGAACGGTCGGTTCACGCTTGGTTCTCAGCAGCCGCCTTGAGTGCGATTTCGGGCTCCGCCTTCGGGTCTGGTCTTTATGATGCTCATGGTTCGGGTCTCGCCTCAACGGCTTCACGACCTGCCGTCCGGCGCCTGGCCGTGACGCAACGGAGCCGCCACGGCCCGTCGGAGGCCGGCGCACCCTCGTGGGTGTTCGACTCGCTGAATTCGTGAGCATTCCATCAGGTCGGCGACCTGTGCATCGGGTACCGTTCGTGCACATGAGATCGGCTCACCATCGCGAACACCCCGCATTACCGCGAAAGGAGCAGGTCCAATGACTTACGACCACACAGCCTGCCGACACAAGCGTTCTCAACGGTTCGCAGCGGCGGCGCTGCTGTTGGGCCTGCTCGCCATGTGGCCGGCCGCCGCTTTGGCGCAGACGTCCACGCGCTTGTCGGACAACGAAGTCAAGAAGCTGATCGAGCAGGTCTACGAGGCACGCGACAAGTTCGAGGGCAATCTCGATAACAAGGTCAAGAACGGCATGATGAAAACGGCCACGACCGACGCGAAGGTCGAGACGGTGCTGCAGGATCTGCAGGACAACGCCGCGAAGCTGCGCGACCGGTTCAAGCCGGACTACGCCGCCGGCGCCGAGGCCGAGACGCTGCTTAAGCACGCCACCATGATCAGCACCGCGATGGAGCGCGCGGCGATCACGAAGGGGCGCAGTGAGTGGGACCGCCTCGTGGTCAGTCTCAACAGCCTCTCCGCTGTGTACGGCACGACCTTCCCTCTTCCCGAAGGGGCGAGCGTGCGGCGCGTGAATGATCGCGAGACCGCGGCGGCCGCCGAGACCATTGCCAAGTCGGCCGATCAGATTAAGGATCAGATCGACAACAACAAGGCGCTGGCGAAAACCGACAAGGAGAGCGGCGAAGAGCTGGCCGACGCGCTGGAAAAGGCCGCCGACGCGCTGAAGTCGAACATCGCTGACGGCAAGCCCGCGACACAAGAAGTCAGGACGGTCGCTGCCTTCGCGACGAAACTCCGCGCCTTCCTGACGGCGCATCCGACGCCGTTGGCGGCGGCCGCCTCGAGCACGATCAACGCGGCGATGGTGACGCTGCGGCAGTCGTTCATGCTGCCGCCGGCGACGTTCTAGCAGGATGCTGA
This sequence comes from Vicinamibacterales bacterium, assembly GCA_036489235.1. GTDB lineage: Bacteria > Acidobacteriota > Vicinamibacteria > Vicinamibacterales > CAVVIG01 > CAVQFC01. The sequence continues at coordinate 1,407 of DASXGC010000384.1, read as the reverse complement.
AAAAGTGACCGCCACGGGATCGACATCGTGATCTCGTCGTACTACGATGCTCCCATTCACGGAGGGAGCCTGCCGATGCGTGGAGACGACCAGCAAACCGGGCATCTGTTTAGTTACCTGTCGCCGGAAGATCGGATCCCGGCGGACCATCCGCTGCGTCCGATTCGGCAGATGACCGACGCGGTGCTCGCGCGGTTGTCGTCTCGCTTTGACCGGCTGTACTCCGACATCGGTCGACCCTCGATTCCACCCGAGCAGTTGCTGCGAGCGTTGTTGCTGCAGGCGCTGTACACCGTGCGCAGCGAACGGCTGTTGATGGAGCAGCTGCAATACAACCTGTTGTTTCGCTGGTTTGTCGGCCTGAGTATGGATGACGCCATCTGGGCCCCGACGGTGTTCAGCAAGAATCGGGATCGGCTCCTGGACGGCGACATCGCGCAGGCGTTCTTTCTCGAAGTGCGGGCCGATGCGCGCGCGGAGGGCCTGCTGTCGGATGAACACTTTACCGTGGATGGCACGTTGCTCGAGGCCTGGGCGAGTCAGAAGAGTTTTCGGCCCAAGGACCGCCCGGATCCGCCGGCGGGTGATCCGACGGGCCGCAATCCGACGGTGAACTTCCGCGGCGAGGAGCGGGCGAACGACACGCATGCGTCGACCACCGATCCGGACGCGCGCCTGTACAAAAAAGCTTCGGGGCAGGAAGCCAAGCTGGCGTATCTCGGGCATGTGCTCACGGAGAATCGCCACGGCTTGATCATCGACGCGCTCGTCACGCACGCCACGGGGACAGCGGAACGCGATGCGGCCGGGGCGATGATTGCCGATCTGCCCGACACCCATCGCGTGACGGTCGCCGGCGACAAGAACTACGACACGCAAGGGTTTGTCCGACTGCTCCGCGAGATGGGCGTCACGCCGCATGTCGCCCAGTATCCCGAAACGCCGCGCCGCGGCAGTGCGATCGATGCGCGCACCACCCGCCATCCGGGCTACGCGGTCAGTCAGCAGAAGCGGAAGTTGGTCGAGCAATGCTTCGGCTGGATGAAGACCGTGGGTCTGCTGCGCAAGCTGCGGCACCGCGGAGGCGCACGAGTCAACTGGACCTTTATCTTCACTGCGGCGGTGTTTAATCTCGTCCGCATGCGCACGCTGCTGACGCAGCCCGCCTGATAGAGCGGCCATGTGGGGGCGATGATTCATGATCGATGACGCCATAGTTACCGAGCCAGCAGTAACGGACGAGCCGAACGTCACTTTTTCAGCATCCTGCTAGAGGCCTTTGTGACCAACCATACCAGCAGCGTACAAGAATCAGTTGCGGAGAGCGCGTCTGTCCCGAGCATCGCGAGTTCGGAGGTTTTGACAGGCACACTCGTAGGCTTCACGCCGAATGGCGAGCCAGTCGTC
>DASXGC010000374.1:0-3031 GCA_036489235.1 Vicinamibacterales bacterium | reverse complement strand
GCAGTCGGCGCCGCTCCTGGTCGATCTGCGCCGCGACGGACAGCTGGTGCCCGCGGTCATCATCGTCAACAAGACCGGTCTGATGTTCACGCTCAACCGCGTCACCGGGAAACCGATCTTCCCGATCGAAGAGCGGCCGGTTCCGAAAAGCGACGTGCCCGGCGAGCAGGCGTCTCCGACGCAGCCGTTTCCGCTCAAGCCCGAGCCGCTCGCGCAGAACACCATCGCTCGAAACAACCTCTACAAAGGCGAGCCCCAGCATCAGTCGTACTGCGAGCATCTGGTCGACGACAACAACATGAAACTGGGCGGGCCGTTCATGCCGATCGCGCTCAACCAGTACAGCATCTCGCCGCCCGGTCCGGCCGGCGGCATCAACTTCTGGGGACCGTCGTACGATCCGGAGCTGCACCTGTTCGTGTCGAACACCAGCAACATTTTCCAGCCGATGCGCCTCATCAAGCGCGACGACGGTTCCTATGCCAATGCCGGACCGCTCGCCGGCACGCGCCGCTTCGGCGATCCGGACCGGCGTCTCTTGTGCGGGCCCACGCCGTGGGGGGAACTGGTCGCCGTGAACATGGACACGGGCGAAATCGCCTATCGCAAGACGCTGGGCGTCTCCGACGCGTTGCCGGCCGGCATGCAGGAAACCGGTCGTCCAAGTTCCGGCGGCGTGGTCCTGACCGCCAGCGGACTCACGTTCGTGGGCGGAACCGATGATTTCAGGTTCCGCGCCTTCGCGACCGCCACCGGCGAGAAGCTGTGGGAGATCAAATTGTCCTCGTCTGTCGAGACGACGCCGATCACCTATCAGGGAGCCGATGGGCGGCAGTTCGTCACCGTCGTCAGCACGGGCGGGGGCCTCACGGGATCGCAGGTGACCAACGACGAGATCATTGCGTTCGCGCTGCCGAAGCAATGAAGCGCCGTGCGTGACTGCTCACGCCTCGATCGGCACCCAGAGTTCCAGACCGCCGAGTCCGGTGCGGGCATCGAACGACTTGCCATAGCGCTCGAACGCGGGGCTGTCACTGGCGCGGAATCCGGCATCAGAGAGCCCGTGATTCCAGATCGCCTGCCACGTGGCCGACACCGCTGACACATGCTCGCGATGCTCGAACACAGCGTAGCTCTGCGCCGGGACTCGCAGGCGCGCGAACTCGGCAGGATGCGAGGGGAACTCGCTCACACGGACGCCGCAGATGTAGTCGATGCTGCCGCTCTCATCCGTGTTGCAGATGACGCCATAAGTCTCATCATCCGCTTGATGCGCGATGTGCCCGAGATGCGGCAGGAAGCGATCCCACTGCGACGGGATTCCAGCGTTGGTCCGCTGGTAGCGCTGACTGAGGCCGAAGATCAGAAGTTCGTCGCGGCGCACGATCCGGGGCGAATCGACGGCGGTGGAGGTGCTGTCAGTCATTCGGATTGGCTCCTGAAGATGAAGTCCGGCGACATCCCTGCGTTCCCGAAGAGCATCGGGCGTCAGGCCGAACTGTTGGCGAAAGGCGCGGGTGAACGCTTCGTGCGATCCGTAGCCGGCGTCGAGCGCGACCATCAGAATATCCGGCGCATTGTCAGCGAGGTGTCGGGCCGCTTCGGTCAGACGCCGCGCGCGCACGTATGCGGCGAGCGCCGAACCGACGCTCAGGCCGAACGCTCGCGAGAGGTGAAATCGCGACACGCCGACCGAGTCGGCGATCGCCTCGAGAGAGTTGTCTCCGCTCAGATGGCTTTCGACATACCACAGGGCCTTGGCCGTCACGTTCATGAACGTGGATCATGCCCGCTCGGTTGAAAGCCCGCTTGACAGTTCTTGCGGTCCCTCAGGTCGAGCGGTTCTGCGAATCGCGCGGCTCAGTTTGTCCCGCTCCCATCGGCATGATCCTTGATGGGAAGAGGTCATGGCCAAGTCCAGTTGGGGATTATGTTCGGAGTGCAAGTGGTGGCAGCTCGAGCCTCGAGCGAGAACCAGCGCCCACACACTCGGGTTGTGTATCGACGAGGATCTGCAGCCGTTTCGCCTCCGCGTCTCCGGCGACAGCGGCTGCAATCGATTCATGGACGGCGAGCCGGCACGCGCGAAGGGCTCATCCACCGCGCCGCCGAAAGCGCGGCCGGTGCGATAAGCTCAGCGATCCTTCGAGTAACCGGAAAAGGTGAAGTCGAAGGCTTGTGGCGCCGCGCCGGCTGTGAACGCGACACGCAGCTTCAGGTTGATCGGCACCGCAGCTCCGGCGATCGGCACTTCGAGTGTGCTGACCGCCGAGCCGCGAGCGAGCTTGACGGGCGCGCCGATCTCGCCGCCGTTGTTGTCGGCTTTCGCGACGGTACTGGAGAATTCCGCGGGAATCGGCCGGGTCAGATCGTCGTAGAAGTAGACGCGAAAGATGTTCGGCTCGACGAACGTGCCTTCGACGTGATGCCACTGATCCGCGGCCATGAACAGCAGGCCGCCGTGGCGCGGATTGTGGTCGCCGTGCGGCACCCGTTCGTACGACTTGATGCGCGCGCTGCCATCCGGACACGATCCCGGTGTCAGTTCGCGAACGGCCGGTTCTCCCTTGCAGGTGAAAATCAGCGCCGCGGTAATCGGCACCAGCGGCGTCTTATCCACCGGACATGTGCCCGGGCCCTCGCGGATCAACTGCACCCGCAGACATGAGTACGCGGTGACGAACCGCCGGGCGACCAGCGCCGCGCCTGACTTGGGACACTTGCCCGGCTTGTCATCCAGAAATGCCTCCTCGCCAGGAGACAGGCACACATACGAAAGCGCCGGCAGATCGCCTGAAGGCGCAGCGTTGGAAGCTGGTGAGACGATGCGAACGTTGTAGAGCGTCGTGGTGTCGCCGTCGCGCACTGTCGCGGCGATACGGTCGCCCTTCTTCAGCTGGCCGAGCACCTCCGGCCTGTCGACGCGAAACGCCATCGTCATCGCCGCCATCCAGCCCGCGACGTTGTCGCCGTTGACCGTCACGGTGTGCGCGCCCGGATCCACGCTTTCAACCGCCCCGGTGAAGTCGTG
>DASXGC010000363.1:0-7562 GCA_036489235.1 Vicinamibacterales bacterium | reverse complement strand
TCAAAGCCTTCGGTGCTGCCAAGCGGTGACGCCTGGACGTCGCGCCGCGCGATTGCGAGCAGCCGCTGTTGATGGTCGGGGTCGCGCACCAGGGTCTGGAAGGCCGTGGCCAGGCGATCCGTGGCGGTGTCGCCGGCGATGACCTGCCGCGAAACGAAACCTGCGATGGTGCCGTCGGACATGCGGCTGACGACTGCCTGCACCACCCGCGGGCCCTCGTCGTCGGCCCGGTGACCCAGCAGGCCGAGCAGCATGTCAGGCGACAGTTGACCGACCGCCGTGGCCATATGGCGCAAGGTGGGTTCGAGTTGGTCGGGCCGGCTCTTCGAAACGACGTCGACGATGCCCCGCAGCATGCGCATCAGCGCCGCAGTCTTTGCGCCCATCGTCCCGGTGCTTTCGGCGCCCGCCTCGACGTCCGCCATCAGCTCCGAAAGCTTGGATGGGTCGTTGACGATGGCCATCAGCTCGGTGATCGCTTCTTCGTCTAGATCGAACGAGGTGCCCTGAAGACAACTGGCGATGACCGTCTTCCAGACCGCCGCCTCGCCACCGGTTCGCTCCCGCAACACTTCGGCGTAGTCGATCTCGTGGAGTTCGACGTGGCGGCCGGCCATGGTTGTCCAGACGCGCGCGATTCCGCCGTCGATGCGGATCGACTCGGGCGTGCGGCCAAGCAGCATCAGGAATGTCCGCCAGGCATCGAGGTCACCACCGGGGTTGACCGTCATCTGGCCGATCAGGTGAGCGTGCAGCAGGGTCGCGAGCTCGCCGATCGACGCGTCGGGACGCACCGGCTGCCGTTCGTCGAGGGTCAGACCATCGGGCAGCACGCCGACGCGGAGCGGGCGAGGCAGGGAGGACGCTGAAGTCAGGTTGACGATCCGGCCCAACGTCGCCGCGATGGCGGGATGTGTCGCCGGATACAGGATGACGGCGCGCTGCGCGGCTTTGAAGGCGCGTGCAAAATCGGTCAGCCGCGCGGTTTCTTGCGCACTCAATGGCTCCCGGTCATCGCTCAAATCGGTCATCAGGAATGCGGCGAGCAGACGATCACGTCGTGATTATGCTGGAGGCGAGCGCCTTAGGCTAGAGGGGAGCTCCGAATCCGATATACTGCCGCCCGAATGCGCGCCGTCGACATCATCATGAAAAAACGGGACGGTTCGGCGCTGACGCGCGAAGAAATCCGTTTTTTCGTCGAGGGGGTGACCTCCGGCGCGTGGCCCGATTACCAGGCGTCGTCATTGCTGATGGCGGTGGTGTTGCGTGGCATGACGGTCGAAGAGACCGCATGGCTCACCGATGCGATGGTCCACTCCGGCGTGAAAGTGGACCTCGCCGACATCCCGGGCCTCAAGGTCGACAAGCATAGTACCGGGGGCGTCGGCGATAAGACCTCGTTGATCCTGGCGCCGCTGGCAGCGGTCTGCGGCGTACCGGTGCCGATGATGTCGGGCCGCGGGCTCGGCCACACCGGCGGCACACTGGACAAGCTCGAAGCGATTCCGGGCTTTCGCGTCAATCTGTCGCTCGACGAGATGAAGTCCGCGTTGCGCCGGACCGGCTGCGCCATGCTCGGCCAGACCGCCCAGATCGCGCCCGCCGACAAGAAACTCTACGCGCTGCGCGACGTCACCGGCACGGTCGAGAGTATTCCGCTGATCAGCGCGTCGATCATGAGCAAGAAGATCGCGGAGGGCATCGACGCGCTGGTCCTGGACGTCAAGACCGGCAGCGGCGCCTTCATGAAAACCGAGGCCGACTCGCGCAAGCTGGCCGAATCCCTGGTTTCGATCGGCAACGCATCGGGTGTGAAGACCGAGGCGATCATCACCGACATGCAAACGCCGCTCGGACGCGCGGTCGGGAATGCGCTCGAGGTGATCGAGTGTGCGGACGTCCTCAAGGGCGGCGGCCCGAAGGATCTCGTTGACGTCTCAGTCGAACTGACCGCCCGGATGCTGGTGCTTGGCAAAGCTGCGAACGATCTGGCCGACGCCAGGCACAAAGTCCGCGCCGCCATCGGTTCGGGCGCAGGCCTCGAGCGGCTGCAGCAGATCATCGAGAGTCAGGGAGGCGATCCGCGTGTGCTCGACGACTATTCCCGCCTGCCGCACGTCGAGTCGCGGGAAATGGTGACGGCGGCGCGCGACGGGTTCCTGACCCGTGTCGACGCCGAACTGGTGGGCAAGGCCTCCGTAGTTCTCGGCGCCGGTCGCGACCGCGTCGAAGATGCAGTCGACTTCGCCGTCGGCCTGCTGGTGCTCGCCAAACCGGGCGCTGCTGTTCGCGCCGGCGACCCGGTGTTCGAGGTCCACTACCGCGATCGTGATCGGCTGGAACGCGCTCGTCCTCTGCTGAACCAGGCGATGGAGTTCGGCACGGCGCCGCCGGCGCCGGCGCGTCTCATTCTCGACGAGGTGCATTGATGCTCGGAATTTTCCAGCCGCTCTTCGGAGCGGCCGTCATCCTGGCGATCGCGGTCGCGTTCTCGACCAACCGGCGTGCGATCAACTGGACGACGGTGGCCTGGGGCCTCAGCCTGCAGGTCCTGTTCGCGCTGATCGTGCTCAAGACGACGATCGGTCAGCGGGTGTTCGAGACGCTCGGGCATGGCATCAACAAGCTGCTCGGGTTCGCCGGTGTCGGTGCGGCGTTCGTGTTCGGTCCGCTCGGCGACAGCAGCGTGTGGGGACGAGCGATGAACGGCGCACTCGGACCGGAGGGTGGCAACTACGCGGTGATTTTCGCGTTCCAAGTCCTGCCAACCATCATCTTCATCGCGGCGTTGTTCGCCATCCTGTACTACTACGGCGTCATGCAGTTCGTCGTGCGGCTGTTTGCCGTAGTGATGCATCGGGTGATGAAGTGCAGCGGCGCCGAGTCGCTGAATGTTGCCGCCAGCATCTTCATGGGCCAGACCGAGGCGCCGTTGACGATCCGGCCGTACCTGCCCGAGATGACTGAGTCCGAGCTGATGACGGTCATGACTTCGGGGATGGCCCATATTTCGGGCGGCATCATGGCGGCGTACATCCTCTTCGGCATCGAGGCCAAGCATCTGCTGACCGCGGTCATCATGACTGCGCCGGGCACGATCATGATGGCCAAGATGCTGGTGCCTGAAACCGGGGTGCCGAAGACGATGGGCACGGTCAGGCTCGAGGTCGAGCAGACCGACGTCAACGTCATCGACGCGGCCGGGCGTGGGACTGGCGAAGGTTTGCAGCTGGCGCTCAACGTCGGGGCGATGCTGATCTCGTTCCTCGCGCTGATCGCCATGGTCAACTACATCCTGGGCTTCGCGCACTTGAGTCTCCAGCAGATCTTCGGCTGGGTCTTCGCGCCCGTGGCCTGGAGCATGGGCGTGCCGTGGCGCGACGCGCCGGTCATCGGCAACCTGCTCGGCACCCGCATGGCGCTCAACGAGTTCGTCGCCTACTCGCAGCTGGGGCCGCTCAAGGCGTCGCTCGATCCGAAATCGTTCACTATCGCCACGTTCGCGCTGTGCGGCTTCGCCAACTTCAGCTCGATCGGCATCCAGATCGGCGGCATCGGCGCGTTGGCGCCGAATCGCCGGCACGACCTCGCCCGCCTCGGTCTGCGCGCGATGTTCGCGGGCACGCTCGCCAACTTCATGACCGCGACGATCGCCGGCTTTCTCCTCTGATGGCCTACTACGACGATGTCAAAGAGGCGGCGGACGCGATTCGATCGCGTGTCCCGGAGGTGCCTGCGATCGCCGTCGTCCTGGGATCCGGCCTCGGCGACTTTGCCGCGTCGCTCGGCAACTCAGTGTTGATGCCCTACGGCGACCTGCCGCACTGGCCGGCGTCACGCGTCATCGGTCACGATGGCAAGCTGGTGGTGGGCACGTCGCGCGGCCGGACAATCGCCGCGCTTGCCGGCCGGTGTCACGCCTACGAAGGCCACAACCTGCAGCAGGTGACGTTCGCGGTCCGCGCGCTCGGGCTGCTCGGGGTCAAGACGTTGCTGCTCACGAACGCCGCCGGCGGCGTCAATACGTCGTTTTCAGAAGGCGCGTTGATGGTGATTGACGACCATCTCAACCTGACCGGTGGCAACCCGTTGGTCGGTCCGAACGACGACCGGTTCGGTGCGCGATTTCCGGACATGACCGAGGTCTACTCATTACGTCTGCGACGGATTGCCGACCATGCGGGCTCGGCGCTCGGACTACGGCTGCCGCACGGCGTGTACGCAGGGCTGATGGGACCTAGCTACGAGACACCCGCCGAGATTCGATACTTGCGGACCATCGGCGCCGACGCGGTCGGGATGTCGACGGTGCCGGAGGCGATTGTGGCGCGACACATGGGCATCGACGTCCTCGGAATCTCGTGCATCACGAACATGGCCGCCGGAGTCCTGCCGCAGCCGCTCGATCATGCCGAGGTGATGGAAACGACACGCCGGGTTCGGGGGCAATTCGTGGCGCTGCTGGAGGGGATCGTTGAGCGGCTCTGATGCCCGGCCTGATCTGGTGGCGGCAGCGCGCCGCGCGCGAGAACATGCCCACGCAGCGTTCTCTCATTTCAAGGTCGGCGCTGCGCTCGAAACCGCAGACGGTACGGTGATCACCGGCTGCAACATCGAGAACGCGACCTACGGCCTGACCGTCTGCGCCGAACGGGTCGCGATGTTCAAGGCGCTCTCAGAAGGGCATCGCGACTTCACCCGCATCGCGATCGTCGCCGACACCGACGCACCGACGCCGCCATGCGGCGCCTGCCGGCAGATTCTCTGGGAGTTTGGCGGCGACCTTGAGGTGCAGCTGGCCAATCTGACCGAGGCCAAAGGCACTCATCAACTCAAAGACCTTCTGCCGTTGCCGTTCGACGCGCGGCTTCTGTAGTCGTTCTCCGCACCCAGCACCCTCGCACGCCGCACCCGCACCTCGTACCGAGCACGCCGCACCCGCACGTCGCACCAAGCACCCCGCACGTCGCACCCGGTACCTTGTACAATCGAAAAATGTTACCGACGATTGCCCGCGAGAACGACGAAGTTGTGATGATCGATCAGCGCAAGCTGCCCGCGCAGGAAGTCTACGTTCGGTGCAAAACCGCCCCTCAGGTGGCCCGCGCCATCAAGACGATGGTGATTCGCGGTGCACCCGCGATCGGTGTGGCTGCGGCGATGGGCATCGGGCTCGGCATGCGCGCCAGCACGGCGACCGGCACTCAGAAATTCGCCGCCGAATTCCAGAAGATTTGCGATTTGATGGCGTCCACCCGGCCAACCGCCGTGAACCTGTTCTGGGCGATCGACCGGATGAAGCGCTCGTTCGCCGCTGGAGTTCAGGCCGGGGAGTCGGTCGATCAAATCAAGGACCGTCTGGATCGCGAAGCTACGCTGATTCACGACGAGGACGTCGCCAGCTGCCGGGCAATGGGTGCGTTCGGCGCTGAAGTAGTGCCGGCCGATGCCCACATCCTGACCCATTGCAACGCCGGCGCCCTCGCGACTGCGGGATACGGGACCGCACTCGGCGTCATTCGCGGCGCGGTCGAAGGTGGCAAGCGGGTCACGGTGTTCGCGGACGAGACCCGGCCGTTTCTTCAAGGCGGCCGTCTGACCGCCTGGGAGCTCGTGCGGGACGGCATCGAGACGACGGTGATCACCGACAACATGAGTGCGTCGCTGATGCGACAGGGCAAGGTGAACTTCGTGGTGGTCGGCGCCGATCGGATCGCCGCCAACGGCGACACCGCCAACAAGATTGGGACCTATGGGGTCGCGGTGCTTGCGCGCGAGCATCAGATTCCGTTCTATGTGGCCGCACCACTGTCGACGATCGACCTCAACACCCCGGACGGCGAGCACATCCCGATCGAGGAACGCAGCGCACGCGAAGTGACCCACGTCGGCTCGTCGCAGGTCGCCGCCACCGGTGCGCTGGTCTGGAATCCCGCATTCGACGTCACGCCGCATCGGTTGATCGCCGGCATCATCACCGAGCGCGGAATCTTCCGGGCGCCGTTCACCGAATCGTTGAAGCGCGCCTTCGAACAGGACCGCGTGCCGAGTTAGTTCCATGCGCATCCTGGGCATAGAGACCTCCTGCGATGAGACGTCCGCGGCGGTCGTCGAGGAGACCGGCGATTCGGCGAAGCCCTGGGTCGTGCGCTCCAACGTGGTCGCGTCGCAGGTGGCCATTCATCGCGAATGGGGCGGTGTTGTACCGGAGCTCGCGTCGCGCCAGCACATTCGTGACGTCTGCGGCGTGGTCGAGCGCTCGCTCGATGACTCGGCGACCTCGTGGGGCGATCTGGGCGCAGTCGCGGTCACACAGGGTCCGGGTCTGATCGGCTCGCTCCTTGTCGGCGTGTCGTTCGCCAAAGCTGCGGCAGCCGCAGCAGGTCTGCCTCTCGTCGCCGTGCATCATCTGGCCGGACACATCGAATCGCTCGTCCTCCAGAACGGTGAGATGCCGCTTCCCGCCGTCGTGCTGGTCGTGTCCGGCGGGCATACGAATCTGTATCTGGTCCGGGAACAAGGCCGCTACGAACTTGTCAGCCGGACGCGAGACGATGCAGCGGGCGAGGCCTACGACAAGGTGGCGAAGCTGTTGGGACTGGGGTACCCCGGTGGACCGGTCATCGACCGTCTTGCGCGCACCGGCAACGATCGCGCGGTGCCCCTGCCGACGACCCGGCTGACGCACGCCGATCGAAACGCCCCGGAACTGAAGGGCGACCTCGATTTCAGCTTTAGCGGACTGAAAACTGCCGTGCTGCGCTACGTGCGCGGACACGAGGGCGCTTTGAACGAGGTCGAGATCGCCGATGTCGCTGCCAGCTTTCAGCGTGTGGTCGTCACCTCGCTCATCGAGCGACTCTTTGACGCGGCCCGGCGCTTCGGCGCGAAGAGCGTTGGCATCGCTGGCGGTGTTTCCGCCAATAGCCGTCTGCGAGCGGCGCTGGTCGAGCGCGGCAACCTGCGCGAGGTCCCGACATTTCTGCCGAGCCTGTCGTTGTCGACCGATAACGCCGCGATGATTGCCGCTGCGGGATTGCGCAGGTTCCGAGCCGGCATCACGGCAGCGAACGACCTGAATGCTGACGCGTCACTTCCGCTCTAATTTTGGATCCTCGGAAAGTCCAATCAGATGAAGGTGCATACCGACTATCTGTGGTTCAACACCGAGCGGCCTCAGGAGTTCGTCCGCATCACCGACGAGGTCGCGGCGATCGTCAAGGCGAGCGCGGTGGACGAGGGCATGGCTCTGGTGTCGGCGATGCACATCACTGCCGGTGTGTTCGTGAACGACTGGGAAGATGGACTGATCTTCGACTTTCAGATCTGGCTCGAGAAGCTTGCGCCTGCCGGCCTGCCATATCGTCACCACCAGACCGGCGAGGACAACGCGGACGCGCATCTGAAGCGCACGATCATGGGTCATCAGGTGCTGATCCCGATCACCAAGGGCAGACTCGATCTCGGTCCGTGGGAACAGGTTTTCTACGCCGAGTTCGATGGACGGCGGAAGAAGCGCGTCGTCGTTAAAGTCATGGGAATTTGAGGATCTTTGGATT
>DASXGC010000325.1:0-4311 GCA_036489235.1 Vicinamibacterales bacterium | reverse complement strand
TCAGGACTCTGTGGCTCTGTGGTGATTCGTCAGTCGACTTCGTGGTTTGCTCTTTGCACCGACACGATTCCGATCCGCGCGATCGCGCCGACCGGGTCATTGAGACACCAGGTGGCCTACCACCGAGTCACTGAGACATCTGGCGTCCTACCACTGAGTCACGGAAACACGGGGATCATCATCAGAGTACGTTCGCACTCGTGATCTTCGTCAATGAGATCTCCATGACTCCGTGGCTCTGTGGTGATTCGTCAGTCGACTTCGTGGTTTGCTCTTTGCACCGACACGATTCCGATCCGCGCGATCCCGCCCACCGGGTTATTCAGACACCGGGTGGCCTGCCGGCGAGTCACGGAGCCGCAGTGATCATCAAGGGTCCACTCGCATTCGTGATCTTCGTCAAATGAGATCTCAGTGACTCCGTGGCCCGGTGGTGAGTCTCATGTCTACCCTGTGGTTTGCCCTTTGCACCAACACGATTCCGATCCGCGCGATCTCGCCCACCGAGTCGCTGAGACGTAGGGCAGCCTGCCAACGAGTCACGGAGACATGGGGATCATCAAGGGTCCGTTCGCACTTGTGATCTTCGTCAATGAGATCTCAATGACTCCGTGGCTCTGTGGTGATTCCTCCGTCGACGTCGTGGTTTGCTCTTTGCACCGATACGATTCCGAGCCGCGCGATCCCGCGCCAAACGGAGTCATGTATGCAAAATCTGATCGCTCTAGTGGTGGCCGCGGTTGCCGCCATGCAAACACTCTCAGTCAACAACCGCATCGTCCGATCCGAATCGGTGCTGGTCAAACGCGTCATCGACGGCGACACCATCGACGTATCCGGCGTCGGACGGGTCCGATTGCTCGGCGTGGACGCACCGGAGATGGGACGTGGATACGACACCCCGGCACCGTTCGGTCGTGAAGCCCGCGATCGTCTGACGTCGTTGATTCTCAACCGCTGGATCAGGCTCGAGCAGGAGGGGCCCTCACTCGACACCTACAACCGTCATCTCGCCTATGTGGTGACCGAAGACGGTCAGTTCGTCAACGCGACGCTGGTTCGCGAAGGACTCGCGCGCGTGTCGGCACGGCTGCCGCTGATTCGATTGCCCGAGCTGCAGCGAGCGGAGAGCGAAGCACAGGCCTTCCGTCGCGGCATGTGGGGCGGCGCGCCCCAGATTCCTCCGGCGAGTTATACTCAAGGGTCGGGGTCCACCAGCCGGACGCCCACGTCCAGCAGCAGCAAATCGTCGGGTAAGCAACACTCAACACGCAAAAAGAAACCGTGAACTATATCCCTGTCGAATACGACACCGAGCGGAAGATTCGCGCCTACAACAAGCTGTATTACCGGTTCAATCACTGGCCGATCTGGATCTTCGTATTCTTCATCGCGCCTGGCCCGCTGACGTTCGATTTGTTCGAGCACGGCTTCGATTCACGTATGGCGTTGTGGCTCGCGGCGGTGCTCGTCGGCACCGCCATCGCCGGTCTGCGCGGCGCGCTTCCGGGTGTCGAGCCAAGGCCGTACATCATCCGCTTTACCGAGGATCGCCCCAACCCGCTGTACCGGCGCGTCTGCTACACGTTTGCGTGGAGCGAGGTGGTCACGTTCGCGGTGCTGAACATCACCGGACTGGTGGTGGCGATCGCGACCGGTCACTGGTACCTGAAGCAGATCTACTGGTATGCGTATTTCCCGATCGCCGGCACCATCTGGTTACTCGGAGCGCTGGGACAGTTGCCGCGCGTGAAGGCGTCGACCAAGGGCGAGGGACACGAGCGCCGCTACTTCTACGGCTCGGTATGGGCGGTGTGCTGGGCGCAGCCGGCGTTGTGGCTGATGTGGAGAGTCGTGCCGCGGACGACTGCGGGCGATACGTTGAAGCTGGTGGTGTTCATCGCCATCCTCGCGTTCGTTGGCAACCTGGCGCGTCTCGGCCGCCTGCCGCGAACGCGGCCGATCGTACCGGGCGAACTGGCGGTCTCTGACTGAGACTCCGCTGGCGCACGACCCGCGACATCGCTCGTGCCGCCCGGATGCGTTTACGTCACCTGACTCGCTGTCGTTCCTTCAAAATAGTCCTTCTTCTCGACAATCGAGGCCATCTCCGCCATCAGTCGATCGATTTCGTCCTCGGTGTTGTAGAAGTGCGGCGACACCCTGACGCCGACCGGCGGCCGGTAGTCGACGATGAACTCGCGGGATTTGAGGGTGCGCGACACCTGCGCCGCGTCCGGCACGTTCACTGCGACGGTGCCAGCCAGGCGCTCCGGATCACGCGACGCGGCCGACGTAAAACCATAGTGGTCCACGCGCTCGAGCAGCCGCGCGGTCAAGCTCTGCGATGCTTCGCGAATCCGCGCCACGCCGACTTCGTTGACGATGTCGAGTCCGGCCAGAGCCGCGTAGTAGGCAGGAATCGCCGGTGTCCCGTTCATCATGTGCTTGGCATCGTCGCGTTCGGGACCACCTTCGACGTCGAACGAAAACGCGTCCTGCAAAGACAGCCAGCCGGTGAACGAAGGCCGTGCCGTTCTCAAGACATCGGGCCGCGTGTAGAGAAAGGCATTGCCCGGGCCACCGCAGAGCCATTTCAGGCAGCCGCCGGCGGCGAAGTCGACCTCGAGCGCGGTCACGTCTACCGGAATGATGCCGGCGGACTGATAAGTGTCGAGGATCACCGCGGCGCCGACGGTCCGTGCGCGCCGCGCAATCGCCGCGGCGTCCATGATGTACGACGTCCGGAACAGTACGTGCGAGAAGGCGACCGCCACCGTGGTGTCGTCGATCGCCTCGAGCATTCGCTCGGTGTGGACCGTGAGGTCGTCTTCGGCTGGCACCACGCGAACGGTGAAGCCTGCGGCCTGCTGACCGCGATACAGGTGGACCATCGACGGAAAGTCCATCGCCGAGCAGACGATGTGAGTGCGTGAAGCGGTGGGGCGCAGACACGAGAGCGCAACCATGTGCGCGGTCGTGACGTTCTCGTGCATGCTGACCGTGCCGGCCGGCGCGCCGATAATGGGCGCGATCTTGTTGCCGACCTCGATCGGCATTTCCCACCAGCGATCCTCCCAGCCGCGCACGCCGCGCGTGGCCCAGACCCGCGCGTATTCGGCCAGGTTGTCCGCGGTGCGGCGCGGCATCGCGCCGAGCGAGTTGCTGATCATGTAGACCGAACGCGACAGCACCGGAAACTCGTCGCGCCACCGGGTCAGATCCTTCATCTGGCTATAATACGCACGGCCGCGAAAACCATGTCGAAACGGCAATTGGCAATCCTCATCCCGCTGGCTGTGCTGGTCCTGCTGGCGATGGTCATCGTGCCGCTGGCAATCGACCAGCCGTTCGGTGCGCAGACGCCCCGGACGCTGGCGTCCGCGTTCGCGATGCGGCGCTGGTCGCCGGTCGTCTCGTTGCTGATCGTCGCGCTGATCGTGACAATGGCCGTGTCGGTATGGCGGCGGACGCGTTCTGTGGTCGCCAAACTTGCGCTGGTCGTCGCTGTCGCGGCGTGTCTCCCCGGCATCTGGCTGGCGCGCCAGGATCCCTTCGAGTGGATGTTCAACCCGATCCCGGGCGCGCACTATGTATCCGTCAGCGACGCATCGTTTGTCGCCGCCGACGACCTGGTGCTCGCAGTCAGCCTCAACGGTGACGCCGCTGCCTACCCGATCCGCCAGATCGCCTATCACCACGTCGTCAACGATCGCATCGGCACGACGCCGGCGGTGGTCACGTATTGAACGCTCTGTCACACCGGTCTGGTGTGGGGCTCGGCGGTTGACGGACAGGTGCTGACGTTTCATCTCGTCGGTATCAACAACCAGAATTTTGTGATGCAGGACGAGCAGACCGGCAGCTGGTGGCAGCAGGTGTCGGGGGAAGCGATTCTCGGGCCGCTGAAAGGCAAAACGCTGACGCCGATTCCGACCGATCAGTTGACCTTCGCGACCTGGCGCGGCGAATCGCCGCGGGGCCGCGTGCTGGTGCCCGATCCGCGGATTCTCGCGGCCGGCAAGTACGCCGAGGCCGACTGGGAGCTCAAGATGCAGCGCACGCCGCCGCCGCTGTCGGCATCAGGTGACGCGCGTCTGACGCCGCGCGCCGTGGTGGTTGGCGTCGAACACCGCGGCGAATCGCGCGCTTATCCGGTTGACCGGCTGACCTCGGGAGGCGTGGTGATCGATGATCTCGGCGGTGAGCCGATCGCGATCGTGCGCGCACCGGATCGACGTTCGACGCGCGTGTTCAGCCGCAGCGTTGACGGTCGCGCACTCGAGCTCGTCGCAAAGAGCGACGCCACGC
>DASXGC010000253.1:0-4342 GCA_036489235.1 Vicinamibacterales bacterium | reverse complement strand
GCACTGCGTGAGGGGTTCCTGTCCGGCCAGTGGAATCCGACCGTGATGTTGCTGAATCATTTCGAGGACGTCCGGGCCGTCGCCGCCCGACTGCCATACATCAAGGGGTTCTAGCGCTCGAGGTTACCGGGGACCAGCCGGAGCGACAGGTCCGACGTCTCAATAGGTCATGAAGTCCGTGGCCGTGGCCACTGTTCTCGTCAGCGCGGTCGTACTGACCGTGGCGGCGCAATCGCCGCGAGACTCTCAATCTGCGCCATCCACACCGTCACTTCAGATCAGCGGCCGAGTAGTCGCGGAGCAGAGCGGCGATCCAATCCCGAACGCGCGCGTCACACTGATCGGCGCGCGGACGTTCCCAACGCGCCTCACTGACGGCAGCGGCCGCTTTTCGTCCGAAGTCCCGCCCGGGCGCTATCGGGTTGTCGTTTCCAAAACCGCATACGCGCGCCAAGAGACGTCTGTCGATTCCGCGGAGCCGATCGAAATCCGCCTTGCGCCCGGCGCCGTCGTCACCGGCCGCGTCACCAACCCGGTCGGCGATCCCGTTGTCGGCGTTCAAGTGGTGGTCGAGGTGCCAGGCACGGCCGGCGCTCGCGGGCCCGCGACGGCTTCCGCTCAGACGGACGATTTGGGGGAGTACCGGTTGAGCGGTCTCAGCGCCGGCACTTACGCTGTCGCCGCGATCGCATGGAGCGCACCGACCACCATGCAGATGATCGGAACCCAGGTTGGACTCGCGCCTGGGCTCCGACGAACCTACTACCCGGGTGGTTCCAGCGCCGCCGAGGCGGAGTTGATCAGATTACAGGCGGGCGAGGAACGATCATCAATCGACTTCCTGCTGGCATCAGGTCAAGCCGGATTCGGCTCGTACGTGATGCCGCCGCGAACGAGCGCGCGAGAGGTTGAAGCAACGGCCCCGCGCGGAGTGATCCGTGGACATGTCGTCAGTACTGGCGACTCGCCGGTCTCTCACGCCCGTGTGACCCTGACGAGAATGATGACCAGCCCCCGGCTCGATGGCTCCGGCGGAATCGTAACGACGCCGCAGTTCGTCTACGAGCCCCACGCGACGACAGCGGACGACGACGGCGGCTTTGAGTTTCGCAATCTTCCACCTGGCACGTTTGTCACCGCCGCTGAAAAAGTCGGCTACACGATGAAAGACCTGCCGGGCGGAACGACATCACCGCCGCCGGGCGCCGGAATCACGACGACGCTCATCGATGGCGAAACCAACGACCGGCTGGAGATCAGGATGTCGCGCTGGGGTGCGATCGCCGGACGGATCCTCGACGAACTAGGCGAGCCCTTGAGCGGTGTCAGGGTTCAAGCGCTTCAGGTGCGCTACGAGAGAGGACGCCGCCGGCTCGCGGTGGCCGGTGGCGTGTCCGAACCAACCGACGACCTCGGGCGCTTTCGGATTTTCGCTGTCGCGCCTGGGCAATACATCATCAGCGGCGCCGTCGGCGACGTCTCTTCGGCGGATGTGCCTGGCTACGCGCGCAGCTACTATCCAGGAACATCGAATCCGGGCGAGGCGCAGTTCGTGGCCCTCGGACTCTCGCAGCAGATGTCCGGCGTCGAGTTTTCAATGTCGCGCGAACGAACCGCCCTAATCTCGGGCACGCTGCTCAACGGCGCCGGCGTGCCGGGTTCAGGCGGAAGCCTGAAGCTGCTCTCGAGCCGGGCGTCGATGTCCGCGGTCAGCGTCGAAGTCGGCGCGCGCATCCAGCGTGACAGGTTCGAGTTCCCCAACGTACCGCCAGGGCAATACGTCATTCAGGCTGACCGCGGCCGGCGAGGATCGTCAATCGAAGGCGAGTTCGGGGCCATTGCCGTCAGTGTCGACGGCACTGATATCACGAACCTGACGCTGCAGACGACGGCGGGATCGTCGATCGCCGGACGGATAACGTTCGTCGGCACACGCGGAGCGCAACTGCCGGCCGCCTCTCGGATCGAGATCACGCCGGTGCCGACTGACTCGGATCAATCGCCGCGACAGGCGGCGGTCGCGGATATTGCCCGGGATTGGACGTTTTCGATCAGTGGGATCCACGGTCCGCGACGGCTGCAGGTCCTTCGCCTGCCGGCAGAATGGACGTTGCGGGAAATTCGCGTCAACGGTATCGACGTGACGGATCGGCCACTGGCCTTCGGACGTGCAGAACAGTCGCTCAACGACGTCGAGATCGTGCTGATCGATCGGGTGAACGAACTGCTCGGCACCGTGAACGACGATCATGGGCGCCCCGCGGCGGGCTCGCACGTCATCGTCTTCTCCACAGATCGCGATCGTTGGTA
Source organism: Vicinamibacterales bacterium (assembly GCA_036489235.1). Taxonomy (GTDB): domain Bacteria; phylum Acidobacteriota; class Vicinamibacteria; order Vicinamibacterales; family CAVVIG01; genus CAVQFC01. Next base: position 2,032 of record DASXGC010000253.1, on the reverse strand, counting down.
CCCCGCGTCACGATTCCTTCGTCAGTCGACGACGGCGCAGGATGGGACGGTCAAGCTTTCGGGTCTGCCGGAGGGTAGCTTCTACGTTGCGGTCGTGCCACGACTGCCCGCTGACGGCGACGACGCGTGGCAGGAGCCGGCTTACCTGGAATCGCTGATGCCGCGCGTCTCGTCGGTCGCGTTCGGCGAGGGCGACAGCAAATCCATGACGCTGACGCTGGACGCACGCTAGGGTTCTTTCACCTTTTCCTGTGCGACCCCGAGAAACGCATCTGCGGCGTGAGAGCGGTGCGCTTTGCGGCAAACCAGGCTGACCTGACGGCGGCGTGAGACGCCGGTGACCGGGATCGCCACGAGCCGTCCGCTGGCGATCTCGGTGATGGCACAGCGACGTGGCAGCAACGCGACACCAACCTTCAACTCCACCGCGCGCTTGATGCCGTCGAGGCTCGGTAGCGAAACCACCATCCGCAGCGGCACATGATGTTCTTCGAACAGCCGCAGCACACGCTCACGCGCTGGCGAAGGATCGTTGTGGGCAACGACCGGCTCCTGCGCGATGTCGTCCATGACGATCTGCTTCCGCGTTGCGAGCGCATGCGATGGCGGCACCAGAAGGACCAGCTCGTCGGTTCCGACCGGGACCTCGAGCAGCCCTTCTTCGGCAGGCCGGAACGTCAGCGCGCCGAAATCGAGACTGCCCTGCTGGACCTCGACAGCTATCTGCCGGGCCGGCACACGGCGAACATCGATGGTGATGTCGGGATAGCGCTGACGAAACCTCACGATCAGCGGCAGCAGGGTGTGCACGGCCGCTTCGTTTGCGCCGATCAGCACGCGTCCGCGGCGCAGGTCGCGCAGGTCGCGGACTGCCGACTCGGTTTCCTCGGCCAGACGAACCAGCCGCTGTCCGTAGTTCTGCAGCATGATGCCCGCAGCAGTCAGCGTTCCGCTTTTCGACGACCGATCGAACAACTGCTCCCCGAGCTCGACTTCCAGCCGCCGAACCGCCTGGCTGACCGCCGGCTGCGTGCGGTGGACCTTGGCGGCGGCGCGGGAGAAGCTCCGTTCGTGGGCGACGGACAGGAAGATTTTCAGGGCGTTCAGATCCACGGCCGGAGAGTATAACAGCACATTATCATTCGTTAATAATTATCACTTTGACTTCTATTGCTCCCACAGCTACAACAGGGTCATGAGCAGTCCAGCACGGGTCATCGTTTTCGACACCACCCTTCGCGACGGCGAACAGGCGCCCGGGTTTTCCCTCGACGTCCCGGGCAAGCTGGCCATGGCTCGCGCCCTCGACGCGCTGGGCGTGGACATCATCGAGGCCGGGTTCCCGATTGCGTCCCCGGCGGACTCGGACGCGGTGCGACAGGTCGCCGAACTCATCAGGCGGCCGATTATCGCGGCGCTCGCACGCACCCGCCGCCTGGACATCGAAGAAGCCGCCCGGGCGCTGAAGCCCGCCGCACGGTCGCGCATTCACACCTTTCTGGCGACGTCGGATCTGCACCTCGCCGCCAAGCTGCGCATGACCCGCGAGGAGTGCCTGTCGACCGCAGTGGACGGCGTCAAGCTGGCCCGGCGTCATACCGACGATGTGGAGTTCTCGGCGGAGGATGCGACACGATCCGATCGCGATTTCCTGTGCCGCGTCATCGAGGGGGTGATCGCCGCCGGCTGTACCACCGTCAACCTGCCCGACACGGTCGGCTACTCGACGCCTGACGAAATGCGTGAGTTCTTCGCGGACATCATCGCCCGCGTGCCCAACGCGGACCGCGCGATATTCAGCGCGCACTGTCACAACGACCTCGGCCTCGCGGTCGCCAACAGCCTGGCCGCCATTCAGGGCGGCGTGCGCCAGGTCGAGTGTTCGATGAATGGCATCGGCGAGCGCGCCGGCAACGCCTCGCTCGAAGAGCTCGTGATGGCGTTGCGGGTGCGTCCGGATCGCCTGCCGTACGATACCGGCGTGCAGTCGGCGAAGCTGTTCGAAACCAGCCAGTTACTCTCGACGCTCACC
>DASXGC010000215.1:0-1682 GCA_036489235.1 Vicinamibacterales bacterium | reverse complement strand
GCGTTTCGCGGCCGAGCCAGCGCAGGCAGGCCTGGGCGTTGGTGACGATGGCGGCGAGCGGCTGGTTCACCTCATGCGCGATCGACGCGCTGAGCTGCCCCAGCATCGTCACACGGGTGACGTGAGCGAGCTCTGCCTGCGCTGCCCGCAACGCTTCCTCGGCCTGCTCGATGCGAACCTCCGCGGTCCGGTCGCGCGAGACACCGCGGTAACCGAGGAAATTCCCCGCCGGATCGAACACCGGCTTGCCGCTCGCGGCGACGTAAAGCGCCGAGCCGTCGGCGCGCCGGGTGGCATATCTGAAGTCGCGGAAAGGCTTGCGCATCTGGAGTGTCGCCATGTGAAGGCGCCATTTCTCCGGATCCTCCTCGACGTCGGCGGCGAGTTCCCATCGCGTCAACCCAAGACGCCGTTGGCCGTCGATACCGACCGAGGCCAGTTGCGCGGAGACGCGGGTCAAACGGTGGTCCGGCCCGTCCTCCCACAGCCAATCGGAACCCAACTCGGCGTAGTCCCGGAAGCGCTGCTCGCTCTCTCGAAGCGCACCCTCGGCCCGCTTGCGTTCCTCGATGTCGATCGACGTTCCGTACCACTTGACGACCGTGTCCGCCGCGCCGCGCAACGGCTCGGCGCGGAACAAAAACGAGCGAAACTCCCCATCGAAGCGACGCAGGCGTGCCTCGACCTCGCCGCGCGTGCCGGACGCGCGGATGGCGCGCCAATCGTCCAGCATGGCCGCGACATCGTCAGGATGAATCGCCGACGTCCAACCCCATCCCCCGGCCTGGTCCGCCGAGAGACCGGCATAGTCGAGCCAGGGTTGATTGACGAAGTCGCAGAATCCATCGGGCTGGGTGCGCCACACCAGAGCCGGGATCGTATCGATGGCAAGTCGCATCTCCCGTTCCGCCTGCTCGGCTCTCGCCCGGGCCACGAGTGCTGCATCGGTCTGCTGGCGCACCCTTCCGACCAGGCCGGTCACGATCAGCGAGGTCATCAGGAAGGCTGTGACCAGCACCACATCCTGCGGGTAATCGATCCGGAAACTGAATATCGGCGGGGCAAAGAAGTAGTTCAGTCCGGCAACCGCGACGACGGAGAGGATCGCGGAGACGAGAAAGCCGCCCATCAGGGAGAGCAGCACGATGACAACCAGATAGACAAAGGCCGTCGTGGCGAGGTCGGCCTCGAGGGTGAAGCAAATCAAGGTCGCCAGTGCAAGCGCAACGCCGCCCAAGAAACATTGCATGGCTGGACGCCACAGCGTAATGGCCTGGCCGAACGTCATGGCGCGCTCGCGTCACCGTGCCTGAAGGAGTCGGAATGTGCGCCCAGGCGGACGATCTCCTCACTCGCCTGCGCTGCGATCACGTCCGCCTCGGCGGCCGGCACGCGCAGGCCGCCCAAGGTCAGGGCGCACATCTGTTGGGCCAGGCTGACCGCCAGGGCAGGCGACGGCTCCTGAACGATTCGAACGAGGGTCATTTGGGTCACGCCCAGCACGTAGAGGACACCTGCCTCCACGGTCGCGACTTGGAACCGACCGCAGCTTAGCCCCCTGGAGATGTCGTTGACGAGCCCCCGGTTGAGCGGCGTCTCGAGCGATGTATGGCCGCTGTGCACGCGCACCAGCACGCCTGCCCGCTCGGGGTCGTCGAGGGCGAAGCGCAGGTAGGTGCAGC
>DASXGC010000171.1:0-3224 GCA_036489235.1 Vicinamibacterales bacterium | reverse complement strand
GGCGTCAGCTGGTGCTGGACACCCGCCGCGAACTCGTGGTCGTTGGGACGAACACCCCAGCCGCTCGTAATCGACGGGTCGTACTGTGCCGCGACGTTGAGCGACCCGAGGGGAGCGTTGAGCGTACCGCACTCACCATTTTGCGCCGGATTCTGGAGGTTGCAGTCCGGCACGAAGTTCCCGTTCGTGTCGGTCCAGGTCCGCGACGCTTGGTTAATGGAGGTGTTGACGCGGTTGTTCAACGTCGCCATGTTGGTCGACTCGCTGGCGAGGTATTTGTTGAACGCGCCGCGCACCACGGTCTTGCCGTCGCCGAGCAGATCGTAGGTGGCGCCGATGCGCGGCGAGATGTCTTTCCAGTTCGGCACGTTGTCGATCGGCGCGTACTGGCGAGCGACCACGAACGGAATCGCCGCCAGCGTCTGCTCGGGCACCATGGCGTTGTGGTAATCGAAGCGGAGGCCAAGATTGAGGGTCAGACGATTCATCGTCCAGCGATCCTGCGCGTACAGGTCGAGCGCGGAGTTCAAGTGTTCCGTGTCGATCAATGGCCGCGCGTACTCGGTGATCGTCGTCGGGATGCCGCGCAGGAACGTCCACGCTTGTGCCTGGTTGGTGTCGTACTGGTAGTTGCGCGTGCCCCACATGTCGGCCATGCCGATCTTGAGCGCATGGCTGCCAGTGACGTAGTTGGCCGCGAAGCGCATGTTGTACTGGTGATTCGCCGCGGTCGTGAAGACGTTGGCGGCGCCGTACAGGATGCCGAGCGCCGACTCGGTTTTCGAGATCACCGCGTCGGGACCGTAGCCATTGGTGTTGTACGGCTCCGGTCCGAAGATCCAGGTCTCGTTGTAAAACGTGAATCCGCCTTCGAGCAGCAGCTTGTTGGTCTGCGTGCGCGTCCAGCTCGATTGCAGCAGATATTCGGGGCTGTGAGTGAAGTAGACTCCCGCCTCCGGAGAGTTGATGGCACTGCACTGGTTGCAGTCGACCAGCCGCTGGTTGAAATGCGCATAGCCGGTGATCTTGTCTTTCGACGTGGTCTGCCAGGTCAGGTTCACCGTCTCACCACGCGTCCAGGTGTCGCCCCCCACAGCCTGCTGCGTCAAGTCCTGCGAGTTCGGTACCAGCGTAAGCGGATGGAATGCGTCGCCGTACAGGCAGCCGCTGGACGTCACGCAATACTGCGGCGCGCCTGGCCGCAGATTGTTGAACATGCCGGCGAGATAACTCTGCGCGCCGTTGTAGCGGAAGCCGCCGTAGAACCACAATTTGTCCTGGATGATCGGGCCGCCGATCGTCGGGTTGAAGTCCCACAGCTTCTTGACGCTGTTGACCGCTTTCAGACCCTGATTGACCAGGTCGCCGGTCAGGTTGCTGGTCTGCAGTCCGCTGCCCGCGTAGTTCGCGAATACCGAGCCGCGATAGGTGTTGCCGCCTTCCTTCGGGACGATGTTGGTCAAGACACCGCTCGTGCGCGCTTCCGCCGTCAGGCCGCTGGTGGTCACCGTCATTTCCTGGACGGTGCCGGTGTTGACGACCAGCGTCGTGTTGTAGCCGCCGCCGGTGTTGTTCATGTTGTTGAACGGCATGCCGTTCATCACCAGCGGCATCTGATCGGCGCGGCTGCCGTGGATCGACAGCGTCTGGTAGCGATCGCCGCCGGTGCCGCCGACGTCCTGCGACGCCAGCGTGGTCTGAACGCCAGGTACGAGCACGCTGAGATTCTGGAAGCTTCGGCCGGTCGGCAGATTGTCGATGGCCTCGTGGGTGAGTGATTTGCGCTGCGTCACGCTCTGCGTGTCGATCAGCGGGCTCTCGCCCGTGACCGTCACCGTTTCGGCAACCGAGCCGACCCGCATCTCGCCGTTGACGGTCGCGGTGAAGTCGGACGTCAGCGTGATGCCTTCACGCTTGAGCGAGTTGAAACCCGCGAGCGTGAACGTCACGACGTAGGTGCCCGGCGACAGGTTGATAATCTTGTAAACGCCTTCGCCGTCAGTGACGACGGTACGGGTCTTCTCGATGAGGGCGGGGCTGGACGCTTCCACGGTCACACCGGGAAGCACTGCACCGCTGCTGTCTCGTGCCACGCCGCCGATCGCGCCGGTCTGTGCAAACGCCAGGTCACTCCCGAGTGCCACGAGCGCCGCTGCCAGCACGCCGAGCCTCATGAATCTGCCCATCTGTCCCTCCAGTCGCCGACTGAACGAAAGAGCGCCGCTACCTTACTGGATTTCCGAGCTGGCCAACAGAAAAGAATTGCGATTGCCGCGGCAGAACCGCACGATTCAGTGAAGGATCCGGCCGTTTGAAGCGGTGAACTTTGCCTTCAGCGCGTCCCGATCGAGCATCACGCCCCGCAAATACACGCTGACGATGTGACGAGTGTTCTGGATGTCCACGAGCGGGTTGGCGTCGAGCACGACGAAATCGGCACTCTTGCCGGCCGCGAGTGTCCCGAGATCGGCAATTCCGAGCAGCTCGGCCGCCCGCGACGTCGCGGCGACGATCGCCTGCGCCGGCGGCAGGCCCAGCTGTACCCACCGCGTCAACTCGTGGTGGTCGGCCCAGCCGAACGCGTGACGTGACGCAATGCCGGCGTCGGTGCCGAGTACGAGACGCGCACCGTTCGCAATCATCAACGGCAGGTTGTTCGCGAGAATGGCCTCGCGTTTGTCGGCGTTCGGGCTTCGGGGTCCGCAGCTTGTTGACCGGATTGCAGTCAGCGCAGCGGCCGGATAACTCTGGTCAATGAACGGATCGCCGTCGCACGCTTCGCTTCGATCGCCGAAGCCGAGAACGGTGATCCAATAGGGCTTCTTCTCACGCAACAGGGCGAGATATTCATCGTCGAGTTTTTCGTCTCCGACGGTGTGAACCAGGACGTCGACGCCGGCTCGTACCACCGCCTTCTGATCCGGCATCGCGATAGCGTGGGCGTGCACCTTCATGTGATGCGCGTGGGCCTCGGCGATGACTGCGTTGTACACCTCGGGTGTCATCTTGGGGTAGGTGCCGCGACGGTCGTCCACCCAGATCTTCACGTTCGCCAGATGCTTCTCGGCCATGCCGCGCACCGCCGCTCGCGCTTCGGCTGCAGTCGACACCTCGTATACGGCGTGAAGTGCGTCGGTGCCTTTCTTGAGGATTGCGTCGGGGCCGCCGTTGGGCGGCGCCATGCCGGGCATGAAGAAGAACCGCGAGGCCGGCGGAAATTTTCC
>DASXGC010000155.1:0-9115 GCA_036489235.1 Vicinamibacterales bacterium | reverse complement strand
GCCAACTCGACCTACGTGGGCGCTGCTGTGTGAGCCAGCTCGCGACTGAGCCAGTGCCGTACCTGAACCGAACAGCGCCAAGGCGCCGGTAACCATCGTGGTAAGAAGGATTTTTCTCATCGTCCTATCCTTTCTAGTGGTCAGCAACCGCAGAATGCGTGCCAGCCGGAACGAGGCGTTTTGTTGATATTTACAGGCTAGTTGCCGGATGGGGTACAGATTGGAGGACAGTTGCAGGCCCGACTGCGGTTTTGCCGGACATGGCCGATAAACCAATCTGAATGACCCAACTCCGCGTGATGGTCGTCGACGACGATGAAGGGATTCGCCATTTCGCCGGGCGGGTGCTGGGTCAGGGTGGCTACGACGTCGTGACGGCATCTGACGGATCCGAGGCGCTGCGCTTGGTCGAAGGACAAGCGCGCTTCGACCTCTTCGTCCTCGACGTGATGATGCCGGGCATGCGCGGCGACGAGCTGGCGCGACGGCTTCACAACCGTGACCCGGCGACCAAAGTGCTTTACTTCACCGGCTATGCCGACCAATTCGCCGCGCTGCGTCCGATGCTGCGCGAGAACGAGGCAGTCCTGGTAAAGCCGGTCACGATGAACGAATTGCTGGAGGCGGTTTCCAATCGCATCCAGCGCAGCGCCTGACGCTCCGGCTTCAGCTTCCGCCTCGACGACTTCCTAGCCGGATGACGTCCCCGCCCAGGCGTTCGTCGTAATTCGGCACATACGACGAGTGTGCTAACCGTCGGTACGGAGATTTTTTACAGCGACGACAATTTGTCGTGACGCGCCACGAACGAGCCGCGTCAGTCGGGCGACCCGAGGCACTGCGTCTCGAGATCCTCGAGTGCGTCGGACTCGGAAGCGACGATGTCGAATAGCGGACTGAGGCCGGCGAGATCGAACAACTCGCGGACTCGGGGGCTGACGTTGGTCAGCACGATCACCGCACCGGTCCCCGCAGCCATCAGGTGGATCTGGGCCAGCAGTCCGAGACCGGCGGCGTCGATCGCCGGGACCCTCCCGAAGTTCAGAAGCAGCTTGTGCAGCCCGCCGGCCAGGAACGAACAGACATCGTCGGTCAGCGCTCCAGCTGAGGGTTGGTAGAGATCGCCGTTGATGCGGATGACCGCGACGTCATCCAACGTTTCATGCTCAATGCCCATGGACCGCTCCACAGCCAGTATCACCCCCGGCTGTAACAACCGGTGGCAGGACCAGTGGACGCGGACCTTTCCAGGATGACCTTCCAGACCGTCGCACGGATGTTACGTCGGGATCACATGATGTCGTCGGTCGCCAGCCGCCGCTCGCCTCGCGGCCACGACTTTCTGGAGAGACCCGATGAAGTCCAAGAGTTCAATGGCGATCGCCCTTGGCGTGTGTGGCGCGATGGCGGTGTCCGCCTGCGGTGGCGGCGGGGCCGAGTCCGGCGCACCGGCTTCGTCGGTGAAACTGCAGGGCGCAGGCGCCAGTTTTCCGGCGCCCCTCTACACACGCTGGTTCAAGGCCTACTCGGCCTCACACCAGAACGTGCTGGTGGACTACCAGTCGGTCGGCAGTGGCGGCGGAGTGAAGAGCGTCATCGATCGCACGGTGGACTTCGGCGCCAGTGATGCGGCGATGAAACCGGAAGACATGGCCAAGGTCGACGGCGGCGTGCAGTTGTTTCCGATGACCGCCGGCAGCATCGTGCTCGCCTATAACCTTCAGGGCGTGGAGACGCTGAAGCTCTCGCGCAAAGCCTACCCCGCGATCTTCCTCGGCAAGGTCACGCGGTGGAACGATCCGATCATCGCCGAATCGAATCCCGGCGTGACGCTGCCGAACCTTCCGATCAACGTCGTGATGCGCGCCGACAGCAGCGGAACTTCGTTCGTGTTTTCGCAGCACCTGAGCGCGGTCAGCGACGACTTCAGCAAAGGCGTCGGCGCCAACACCATGCCGAACTGGCCGGTGGGGACCAAGTCGAAGGGCAACGAGGGCGTGACGGCGAGCATCATGTCGACGCCGGGGTCGATTGGCTACATCGAGTTCGGCTACGCACGCAGCCAGAAGATGGCGATGGCGACGCTCGAAAACAAAGCCGGTAAGTTCATGGCGGCGACGACCGCATCCGGACAGGCAGCGCTCGCCTCCGCGGTGCTGCCAGACGACATGATCGCGTGGGCGAAGGATCCGGAGGTTGCCGACGCCTATCCGATCGTCACCTACACCTGGCTGATCTGCTACAAGAAGTACGCGGACAAGAACAAGCTGACCGCGCTGCAGGATCTCGTCAAGTTCGGGTTGACCGACGGACAAAAAGACGCTGAGGCCCTCGGCTACATTCCGCTGCCCGACAGCGTTGTCGCCAAGGCGACCGGCGCGATTCAAAGCCTCTCGGCGCAGTAATGGCAGCGATGGCGGTCGGATCCGCAGGCTCACATCCCGGCGCCCCGGCAGGCGCCGTGTTCGAAGCGCGAGCGGGCGAGATCGCGCAGGCACCGAGCCGCCTCCAGCTCCTCGCCGATCGCGTCTTTCGCCAGACCTGTACATTCTTCGCCTTTTTTACCGTCGGCCTGGTCGCGTTCATCGTGCTGCGGATCGCGGTGTCAGCGGCGCCGGCGATCGCGCACCACGGATTTGGATTCCTGTCGGGCCGCGTCTGGGATCCGAACCTCGAACAGTACGGCATCCTCGCGGAGATCTGGGGCACGCTCTACACCTCTGTGCTCGCGATCGTCCTGGGCACGGCGTTCGGCCTCGCTGCCGCGGTGTTCCTGAGCGAGGGTTATCTGGGACAGGTCACCTTCGCGATTCTGCGGCGCGCCGACTGGCATCTGCATCCTGCACTCGGCAGGCTTCCCGATAGCCTCGAGCGGCTGCTGAGAACCTGATCGAGCTCCTCGCCGCCATTCCGAGCGTCGTGTATGGACTGTGGGGACTCTTCGTCGTGATCCCGATGATCCGGCCAGTCTGCACGTGGCTCCACGCGAACCTCGGGTGGATTCCGTTTTTCTCCACCGATCTAAGCGGGCCGGGCGTTTTGCCCGCGGTCATCGTCCTGTCGATCATGATCCTGCCGACGATCACCGCGATCAGCCGGGATGCGCTGGTCGCTGTGCCGCCGAAACTGCGCATGGCCGCCTACGGTCTGGGTGCGACCCGCTGGGAAACGATGACCGCGGTGATCCTGCCCACTGCGGCGCGGGGGATCTTCGGCGGCATCGTGCTGGCGTTTGGCCGGGCGCTCGGCGAAACGATGGCGCTGGCGATGCTGGTCGGGAACGCCAACAAGATCAGTCTCTCGATGTTCTCGCCCGCGAACACGCTGGCGGCGCTGCTCGCGAACAACTTTCCCGAAGCCGGCGCGAAGCAGGTCGGCGTGCTGATGTATGCCGCCTTGGTACTGCTCGCCATCACCCTTGCCGTCAACATCGTCGGCGCCCTGATCGTCGAGCGCGCCAGCATCGCTCACGCGGACTGAGGCCGAGGAGTCCATGGCCAATCAACCTCGAGCCGTCGAGCCGATCGTGGCCGACCCGTTTGCGGGCGTCGACTTCTCGTATCTCGAGCGATCGCTCAGGCGGCCCCGCACGCTATTCGACTTTCTCCTCAACGCGATTGTGGCCGTCATGACGATCGCGTCGCTGATTCCGCTGTTCTCGGTGGTGATCATGCTGGCGTGGCGAGGCGGGCGACGGCTGAGCGCCGCCCTGTTCACCCAGTTACCGCCGGCGCCGCTCGAGCAGGGCGGCGGCTTCGGCAATGCCATCGTCGGGACGCTGATCATCGTGGCGCTGGCGATCCTGGTCACCGTGCCGGTCGGACTGCTGACCGCGGTTTCGCTGGCGCAGTCGCCGAAGAGCCGACTGAGTTACATCGTGCGCTTCTGCGCGAAGATCCTGACCGGCTTCCCGTCCATCCTCGCCGGGGTGTTCGCCTACGGCGCTATCGTATTGACCACTGGCGGCTATTCGGCGTTCGCCGGCGCAGTGGCGCTGTCGATCCTGATGCTGCCGACCATCATCCTGACCTCCGAGGATGCGATTCGGATGGTGCCGGCGCGCACGAAGGATGCCGCCATCGGCATGGGCGCCACGCGAACTCAGGTCGTCTGGATGGTGCTGCTGCCGACCGCGATGCCCGGCATCCTGACCGGTGTGATGCTGGCGGTGGCCCGCGCCGCGGGCGAAACCGCGCCGCTGCTGTTCACCGCGCTGTTCAGCAATTACTGGCTGTGGTCGCGCGGCCACGTGACGCTGATGCAGCCGACCGCCTCGCTGGCGGTGCTGATCTACAACTTCGCGAGCATGCCGTTCCAGAACCAGGTCGAGCTCGCATGGGCGGCGGCGCTGGTACTGGTGCTGCTCGTGCTCGCCGCCAATCTCATCGGCCAGAGCCTCTCCGCCGGCCGAACCCATAAAGCGTAAACGAGGGTGTCATGTTGACTGCTGCTGCCGCTGCTGCCCCTGCTGGCGCGACCCACGATGTCGTGCTCGACTGCCAGATCAAGGACCTGTACTACGGAACGTTTCGCGCCGTGCGCGACACCGCGATACCGATCCGCCGGAATTCGATCACCGCGTTCATCGGTCCGTCCGGCTGCGGCAAGAGCACGGTGCTGCGTTGCCTGAACCGCATGAACGACCTGGTGCGTGGCTTCCGGTTCGAAGGGCACGTCCATTATCGCGGTCGCGATATCTACGCTGACGTGATCGACCCGGTCGCGGTGCGCCGGTTCATCGGCATGGTCTTCCAGCAGCCGAATCCGTTTTCGACCAGCGTCTACAACAACGTCGCGTTCGGGTTGCGACTGAACGGCTTCAAGGGCAACACTGCCGAGACCGTCGAGAAGGCGCTGCGCGGCGCGGCATTGTGGGACGAGGTGAAAGACAAGCTGCAGAAAAGCGCGATGGCGCTGTCGGGAGGACAACAGCAGCGATTGTGCATTGCCCGCGCGATCGCCACTGAACCGGAGGTTCTGTTGATGGACGAGCCCTGTTCAGCGCTCGATCCGATCGCCACGAGAAAAATCGAGGAGCTGATGGTAGAGTTGCGAAAGCGCTTCACCATTGCCATCGTGACTCACAATCTGCAGCAAGCCCAGCGGGTGGCGGACTACACCGGGTTCCTGTACGTGGACACCGAACGGGGCGCGCGCACGGGCTACCTGGTCGAATTTGGCCACTCGCGGCAGCTCTTCGAAGATCCCAGCCACCACCACACCAAGCAGTACATCCGCGGCGAATTCAGCTGAGGTGACGGCGGCAGCCAGAGTCGTGTGCCTATGGGCGATCCTGCTGTTTCTGGCCGCCGGCCGCACCGCCAACGCCCAGACCACAGCCGACGAGGTACCGGCCGAAAGCGTGACTCTCTTTCCGCATCCGGCCGACAGCCGCTGGTGGCTGTCCGGTCAGATCAATCTGATCGAGCAGTGGCACGAGCCGTTCCGGTCGCCTTATCAGGGGGCGAACAGCTTTCGTCCCGAGGCTGAGCACGCTCTGTCGCGTCTGTGGACCATCTATACGGGCGTCACACTCCCCGGCCACACCGAAATTCTGGTGGACGTCGAGAGCGCCGGTGGGCGAGGGCTCAGCGACGCACTCGGACTCGCAGGCTTCACCAATCTCGACGTCGTGCGGAATCCGACGCTCGGCGCCGCACCGTATCTCGCCCGGGCCATGGTCCACACGACCATCGCCCTGAGTGAGCAGTCGCAAGCGGTCACGCCCAATGCCTTGAGTCTGGCTGCTCGCGTCCCGGTGCGACGCCTCGAGATCCGCGTCGGCAAGCTGGGGATGGCGGACTTTTTCGACGTCAACGCCTCGGGCAGCGACAGCCATTTGCAATTCACCAACTGGACGATCGACAACAACGGTGCGTACGACTATGCGGCGGACACCCGCGGCTACACCTATGCGGCGATTGTCGAATACGACGCGCCGCACTGGGCGCTCCGATTCGGCGAGGCGCTGATGCCGACGGTCGCCAACGGCGTCGATCTGGACTGGAACCTCTCCCGGGCACACGCCGACAATCTCGAACTGGAACTGCGGCCTGCGCCAGATTTCTCGCTGAAGCTGCTGGCGTACGCGAACCACGCCGACATGGGCAGCTACGACGAAGCCAATCAAGCATTCGAGTCCGGCGCGGATGCGGTGCCGGACATCACTGCGCACCGGGCGCAGGGTCGCGTCAAGACCGGCGCCGCCGTCAACGTCGAATACTCATTGACACCATCCGCTCGCCTCTTTGGGCGGGCAGGATGGAATGAAGGCCACAACGAATCGTTTGCCTACACCGAAGTCAACAACAGCGTGCAGGTCGGCGGCGACCTCGCCGGCGCGTCGTGGCATCGCCCCTACGATCGTGTGGGCGTCGCATTCGTCTCGAACGGATTGTCCGCTCCACATCGCGAGTACCTGCGCCTCGGCGGTCTAGGATTTCTCCTCGGCGACGGCACGCTCACCTACGGGCGCGAGATGATCGTCGAGACCTACTACACCGCTCATATCTGGCGCGGCGTATTCGGCGCAGCAGGAGCGCAGTTCATCGAGCATCCAGGCTACAACCAGGATCGCGGACCGCTCACCGTCGGGATGCTTCGTCTGCACATCGACTTTTGATCGCCGGAACCGGGCGTCTCCGCGCGCCGATCAGGACACATCATCGACCGGCGGCTGAATGTGCCCGCAATTGGCGCACGTCCAGCCCGGGTTGCGACGCTGAGTCCGGGCCGTGCTGTCGGACTCGAGGATCAGGCGGATTCGCACCAGAGCGTCTTTCGAGAAGACGAGCATCAGTCGCCCGCACCTCGGACACTTGCGAATGTCGCCGGATTGAGGCTCGTCCCCCATGTGGTCGCGCGAATCAGGTCAGCGTCCAACCATCGGCGAGGAGCGCCCGCTTCATCTGTACGCCGTACGCTACGGCGTCGGAATGCAGCAGAAAGCGATAGACCGACGACTCCGCCCCATCACGCAAGAGGGACACCTGCCAGCGCGATCCCATCAGGCGGCGCAGCTCAGCCACGGTTTGTCGCCGGTCGCGCGATAACGTCCAGAGAATCGTGCCTCGCGTATCATTTTCCTGCGGCGGAACGACGAGCAGAGTGTCTGCGAAATCCCACATGAGGGGATCGTAGCGCCGTGGCGCAACAACGGAGTGACTGAGCGAGCGCGAGTAACCGTGCGGCTGCTAGACCGGCGGCGCGCCCGGGTCCTTCCGGCGCTCGACGATTGTTCCCGAAGCGGCCTGGTCCGGCGCGGCGAACGCGCTGGCGGAACTGTGGCGGACGTCGCGCGCCTCCACGATGAAGATGACATCCTCGGCGATGTTGGTGGCGTGGTCGCCGATGCGTTCGAGGTGGCGCGAGATGAGAATCAGATCAACGCTTGCTTCAATCGTTTTCGTGTCGCCAAGCATGTAGGTCAGCAGTTCGCGAAAAACCTGATCCTTCAATCCATCCAGCCAGTCGTCCTGGACCAGTACGGCCCTTGCCAGCGCGGCGTCTCTCTGAACGAACGCGTCGAGTGCCTCGCGGTGCATCTTCAGCGCCAGCGTGCCCATGCGCGGGAGATCAATCAGCGGCTTCACGGGAGGGTGCTGGATGTAACGCTGCGATGCCTCGGCGATATTGACGGCAAGGTCGCCGACCCGCTCGAGATCGGCGTTGATCTTGAAGGCCGAAACGACCACTCGGAGATCGACCGCGACCGGGTGCTGCAGCGCCAGAAGCGTAAAGCACCGCGCGTCGATTTCCATCTGCGACGCATTGATCCGGTCGTCGCCGGCGATGACGTCGGCCAGCGAGACCTCGTCTCGATCGACGAGCGCCTGCATCGCCATCCGCACCCGGTCCTCCGCCAGCCGTCCCATGGCCAGGAGCTCGGTCTTCAGTTCGTCGAGCTGTACGGCGAATTGCCGTCGATCGGCATCCATCGCAATATCCTCCCGTTCGGCTTACGGTCGCACTATACCTTCGTTTTCGACTGCAGACGGGCCATGTAAACGCGGGGAAACGCCGATGTTCAGAGTCCGAGCGACTTTCGAGTCGCTGGACCGACGCCTTCTTCAACGATGGCGTTGCTCGTCTGCCACTGTTTGACCAGTTGATCCGTGAACGGGCCGTAGATGCCATCGCTCGACACCGGATTGCCGTGAGTGGTCAGGGCCTGCTGCAGCGCCTGGACGTCGGCTCCCCTCAAGTACGGACTCGTCAGCCGCAGCGTCCGCGGTGCGTCACCTGGCGCGGGAGTCTCGGGCGCCAGCGCGTCAGGCGTGATTGTGACGCCGTGGACAACGAGCGGGAGTCCGAGGTCCCAGTTGTCCTGTGCGATCAGATCACTGAAAGAGTCGACCCGGTAAACCGTGCCCGGCAACGGCGGAGCGAGCGACTGCAGCCAAGTCCGGCGCAGCGCCAGGTAGTTGTTCGCCCATGCCTTTTCACCGAGAGCGCCTGGCGGACCAATGCGGTCCCGGAGCCGCGCCCACCCTCCCTGGACGTGACTGTCGTAGATGATCGCCTGCCCGAGCGGCAGCGTCACGCCGAACGCCTGGGCATCACGAATCGCCGGTGCCAGATAATTGGCGTTGAAGAACTGATCCTGGGTCGCACGCATCACCGGATCCTGCTGTCCGGCCTGCTTCAACAGGAGCTGGACGGCGGTGTCGTTGTCGAGGGAAACGTCTTTGGTCCGGAAGCGCGGCAGCACGGCCTGAATCTGTGTGGTGAACAACCCACCCGTTTGCTGGCAGTAGAGGTCGAGCAGCTTGCACAGCGTCCCCGCGCCAAGCGCCGCCTGGCTGCGGCCGTACGACAAATGACCGTTGTCGCCTTTGAGCACGGCGATCGCGCCATAGTCGCCGCGCACGCGGCCGGTCTCGAAGACGTTGACGATCGCGCTGCACGTTAGGTTTTGCAGATCGTTCATGCGGTTGGCGCCGCCGCCATAACATTGGCCATCGGCGCCAACGCGGCGCTCGAGATGGCTCGCGTCAGGCCGGCGGCGAGATCCTGAACCGCCGCGGCAGCTTGTTGAGCGGCCTCAGCCTCGATCCGCGTGGCCCGACCAGCGGCGACATCCGCCGTCGTCCTGACGGCCGCCGCTTCAGCCGCG
>DASXGC010000140.1:0-13878 GCA_036489235.1 Vicinamibacterales bacterium | reverse complement strand
CGCCGTTTTGCCGCCGGTCTGGCGTTGGGCTTACTAGTGTTCAAGCCGCATTGGGCGCTCGTCGCCGGCGGCCTCTTCCTGTGTGCCGGCGAATGGCGCGTCGTCGCCGGAATCGCGGCGTCGGCGGCCGCGCAGGTCGGGTTGACGTGGGCGGCTGTCGGGTCGTCGCTGATGCGGACCTACGCCGGTGTACTGATCACGCTGCCGCGGATCGCGGCACTGCTCGAACCCAAACCCGGCGACTCGTTGCGCGGCTATTTCCAGGCTGTCTTTGCCACGGCGCCGGTCTCGCTCGCGGCATTCGTGGCCGCGGCGCTGGCGAGTGTGTGGCTCGCCACCAGGATTTGGCGAAGCGGCGGGTCGCTCGATCTACGACTGGCGGCGATGGTAGTCGCGTTGATTCTCGCCAACCCGCACGTAAACGCATACGACCTGCTGTTGCTCGCACCGGTCTGCGCGCTGCTGGGAAACTGGATCGTCGAGAACGGTGCGGGCGTTCCGACGGCGACGCCGGTCGAATCCGGCGTCGCGTTGATGCCGCGTCTGGCGGTGTTGCTGTTCGTGGCGCCGCTGCTGGGCGGCCTGCCCGCGCTCGTGAGACTTCAGTTCTCGGTCGGTGCGATGGTCGCCGTCCTCGTGCTCACCGGCTACTTGCTCAGGCGCAGGATCTGGTTCTGGATGCCCTGGAACGCCGGCGCCACGTCCGCAGCCGTCGGCGCGTAGAAGTACTGGCCCTGGAGCTGCGCCGAGTTGAAGTCGGGCGACGACGCGTCGTTCGAAATGCGCTTCAGAATGTCTTCCGGCATCTCCGGCATCGTGCCAAGCAAGTCTCGAAGCAGGTAGCTCATGCCGATTGTGTAGATGCGAATCTGGTAGTCGCCACCGGCGTCGCTTCGGGCGGCATTTCCGATAATCTCGAGAACATTGCGCGCGGCGTTGTTGATGTTGAAGACTTCAGCCGGGAATTTTCCAGCCCCCGTGTTGAAGTGCCGCAGCCCGCGAACTGTCTGCTGGCTCAATCCGTTGACCGTCAGCGCGTTCGTCTGTAGCGGGAACGACGTCGGGATACCCGAACTCCGCGAATGCGTGTGCCACGTCGCGACCGGCAGGTAAGGAGCCGTCGCCAACGTCGTCGTGTCGTTCCAGGGCACCGTCAGCGTTACTGAAGGACTGGCTACGCCGGACTGGGTGTCGTAGAGGCCGTCGATGTGTGGGCTGTCCCAGGTCTGGCTGTCGGGATCGACCGCGTTTTTCGGAAAATCCCACGAACGCAACGATTTCGCCAGGCCCGAGGCGTCGTAGGCGCCCGGAACGCCGTTCGACGCGCCGTCGGTGAAGAGCACGATGATCCGCAGGCCCGACTGCGTCCCGGCCGGAACCGTCCGCAATTCGTCCCACCCGCGATAGAGGCCTTCGACCATGAGCGTGCTGCCGCCTGGCAGGATATCCGGTACGTCACTTTCGAGCTTGGCCTTGTCAAATCCTCGCGTCGCCGGCATCGGATCGAGAACGGTCGCGCCGTTGCTGAAGGTCAGCAGCGAGACGCGATCGTGCAGCGCATCGAAGGAGTCGATGAACGATCTCGCCGCGTCTCTGACGGTTGGCCATTTAGAGCCGATCGAGCTCGAGACATCCAATATCAGTGAGAGATCGACCATGCGGCGCGTCGCCTGACCGGTGGCGCCCACAGTCACTTGATTCAGATCGGCGAGCCGCATCAGGGCGGTCGGAAGCACCGCGGTCGCATTCACGGTGACCACGTTGACGCCGCTCGTTACATCCACCGCCGACGAATAGAAGTTGGGGTCGGCGGTCGGATCCGGAGTGGGCAGCGTCCCCAGGTAGCCGGTGGGGAAATTCGCCTTGAAAATGCGCGTCGCTTCGCCGTGGGGATCGCCGCTATTGATACTGCGGGCGGCCGCGAGCGCCGCGCCGTCGACCGCCTTGCTCAACTGGGCCTGGACGACGTAGGCGCGACCGCTGTCGACGGCCAGACCGGTGAAAAGCAGGAGGGCGGTCAGCACGACTGCCATATACACAAGGGCGAAGCCCTTGTGGCTAGATGACGACGGTTTCAGTTTGTTCATATCGAGAGCCTTCCCAGCGTGAGACATACGCAATGGACGCTAGAAATACGCAATTGAATAGAGCGTGGCGGGCACGGTGACGCCGAGGCCGTCGAGCGGTGTCAGCAGCGTATGGGAGGTGTAGATTTCGGTCACGTAGACGATTCCGCCGGGCGCGAGCAGACCGCTTGGAAGGTTGGTGACCTGCAGGCTCGTGTCGTTGTCGGAATTGTTGGCGATGAAGTCTGGTCCGCTGCCAAACGATCCGGCGCCCGCGGTCGTGAGCTGGCTGGTGGCGCTGAGCGACCCGTACGAGTAGCGCTGATACAGGATGTCCTGGTTGTAATTGCTCGTGCCGGTGGTCGTGCCCTTCTTGACCACCGAGAAGATAATGGTGGCGCCGCCCGGAAACTTGACCGGTGGCGTGCTCATCGTGGCCATCGCCGTCGCCGCATCCTGCAGGCTGACGTCGCGCGAAATCAGGTTCGATCCTTCTCTCGTCAGTTTGGTGACGACGTGCTGGTCGAGCAGCGCGTAACTGAGCTCGACGACACCGAGTACCAGCAGCAACAGCAGCGGCAGCACCAGGGCAAATTCGATAAGGCTCTGGCCGCTCGCCGACGACAGACCGCGACGCCGCGGAGTTCGCATGTTCATTGGAATTTGCTTTCGTTCTTCATTGACGACGCGACCTCGATCGCCAGTTGGCCACCGGGGAAGAACGGTCTCAAGAGCGGGTCGTAAAAGACCCAGACGTAATCGACGGTGACTTTCTCGACGTCACCCGGTCCGCCCGTGCCCGCGGTCCACGAGCCGCCAATCGGCTGGTGGGCAAACGAGAACGCGCTGTCGGCGAGCGTCAGCGTCGGTGTGGCCTGGCGCATTGCCAGCATGATCGAATCAGTTCGGTTCAGCGGTGTGCCGGGGTTCGCCGGGTCGTCCATCTGGTTCCCGGTGATACCGAAGCGGGAGGCCTGACTGACGCCGTTCTCCAGCGCCAGCCATGTGTAGAAGAGGCCGCCGAAGTCCATGATCGAGAAGGTCAGGAGCAGCAGCAGCGGCGTGATGATCGCTGCTTCGACCATCTGGGATCCTGCGGCGTCGCGCAGGCGCGAGGCGATTCGAGTCCACGGATGTCGAGTCATGCTGTCCGCTTCGGTGTGCACCTGCTATGCCAGCGACGAATCTCGTAGTCGCACGAGTGGGCCGTTTCGAGTAAGTGACGTCCGCTGAACCAGTTGAATCGACGAACCAAAAACGTGATCGAGAAGCCTCACCGGCAGTCTTCGGAAGAATGTGATCAGTGCGCGTGCAGTTCCGTTTCTTCGTTGTCGGTGATCTCACTGAGCTTGGCGACCAGCGCGGCGAAGCCACACTGTTCCGGATCGAAGAAGCCCCATTCGTCCTGGATCGGTTTCCGGCCCCGCGCCTTAGGCTTGGCGGCGGCGGGTTCCGTGCTCGTGGGATTGGGGAGAGGCGGCGCCGGCTGCGTGGGTCGGACGGCGACCGGCACCGCGACCGGCGCCTGATTGGCTCCGCGCAGCCGTTCGATGTCCTGCCGGAGCGACGCGATCAGCTCCGACCACTCCGGCCGATCGGCTTTGTGAGTCTCGGCTTTCGACGCTGGCCGCGCCGTCCGCGGTGTGATGGCAGCGGGGGCAGCAGCAGCGACGACCCGCGGTGTGACGGCAGCAGCAACGGCAACAGGAGCAACGACGAGTGGCGCTGCCGTCACCGTCACGTCGTTCTTGTGTTCGCGGCGGTCAACCACCTCCGCCGTGATTCCTTCGATAGGTGGCCAGCGATATCCAGCAAGGCCGGTCGGCGCGAAGAACTCGACGTGGCGCGCCGGCTCGCCGGCAGCGATCGCGGGTGCCGCCAGCGGTCGCTCGTTTCCGACGATGAATTGATCGACGTTGCTCAGCGCCGCGAAAATTTCGGCGATCGTGTCGCCTTCTTCTCCAGCCGGTTCATCGTAGGAGGCCAGGCGGCGTTCGAAGGCTGTCTCAACCGGCCGCACGATCGGCGCAGAGGGTTTCGCCGGCGCCGCGGCGAACGCGGCAAACGCCGGATCATCGAACAGCATCGCGGTCGCATCGCCGGCCTCGAGCTCGAATACCGGCTCGTTACCGTCACCGAGCTCGTCGGACAGATCGAACTCGATCCAGGGGGCTGCAACCGGGATGACCGGTTCCTGATCCTCGAACGACGCTTCGACCGAGACCGTGAGGCTGTCGTCGGCTTCCTCCTCCGCAAGTTCCTCGAGCGTCGCCGTTGCCACGACCGACTCCGCCGCAACCAACATCGGCTCTGTCGCGAAGACCGGCGGCTCGTCGAAGGTTGTCGCCTCGAAGGCCGGGCTCGACTCGACAGCCGGCGCCTCGAGGGGTTCGGCTGAAAGTGCGGGCTCCGGCGCGACGACCGATTCGACTGCATTCGATGCGGCCGTCAACGACGGCTCGGACTGGAAGAACGGCGAGGCGTCCAGTTCCTGGGCGGCCGCGATCGGTTCGGGCTCGACGACCTCCGAAATCATCCCTACAGACGCGGCGGCAATCGTTTCGTGGCGGATTGTCTCGGGCTCCCACAACCGCGCCGGCTCGTCGACGAGCGGCTCGTCATCGAAGTGCTTGCCGAACAGGATCGGCCGTTCCTCGAATGCTGTCTGGTCCTCGAAGGCTGGCCGATCTTCAAAGACCGGCTGCTGTTCAAGGGCCGGGCGCTCTTCAAACACCGCGCGCTCGTCAGGAACAGCGCGTTGTTCAAGGACGGGCCGCTCGTCGAAGACAGGTTGCTCGTCGAAGAATTGCGGTTCCGAGTACGCCGGAGGCTGAACCAATCGCGGTTCTTCGTCGAGGCTAGGTGTCGTCGTGTGAAACGCCGTCGGCTCAAACGCCGTTGCTTCGACTACGGCATCGGTGGTCTCAGCCGCGGCCACCGGCTCGTCTGCCAGCGACGACTCGTCATCGAACGAGGAATTCCGTCGGCTTTCACGCTCGGCCGCGGCCTCGCGTAGATATGAGGAGATCTCTTCGGCGAAGACCGCCGGGTCGCAGCCGTCTGGCGCGGGCACTTCGGGTTTGCTCTTGCGCCACTTGGCGAGCATGCCGCCCTGGCTCTCTCGCCGGATCCCCGATGCCAGTACCGGAATCGTCAAGGTGCGAACGTGTGCAGCCGCGGCAATCACGCGCAGCGCCGCCGCCAGCGCGGCATCGTCCTGCGGTGACAGCAGCGCCGGCACCAGCACGAGATCCGGCACGCGATCGCCGATGACATCGAGCGCCTGCTCGGTCGTGGCAGCGAGCCGCAGCTCGGCGCCGACGCGATTGCGCGCAATGGCCGTGATTTGCGCGGCCTGGCGCGGGTCGGGCTCGATCGCAAGAATCAGAGACATCTAAGTCCGGAGCATGAAAATCATCAACACGCCGCCCGCGAACGCGAAGATCAGCAGCGGGGCGTGAAGCGACATCTGTTCGCGTGCGATCGCCACAACGACGTGCGAGACGTCCTGTACGCGATAGCTGACCGTCGAGAACTGCGCCGACGGCGGCGCTGACAACTGCGCGGAGACCTGCTCGCGAAGCCTGGGCTCGATTGCGGTGATCGCGAACGCCAGCACCAGCAGGCTGCAGGCCGCCATCAACGTTTCGCCGATTGAGCGCCGGGTTGCACGCACCTCTATGGATCCCCGCGCTGCCTGATCGCAAATCTCGTTCCGGTCGCTCGACGAAGTCGTCAGCGGGTGAAACCGTCGTTTTTCAACGGGTTCCACCTGAATTCAGCGGGTCGTTCGCATCCAGCCGATGCCGCTCCAGCCCGGTATCGCACGAAAAACGCGTGCGGGTTACGAATTCGCGGGGTGTAACTCGATGTCGCCGCCGGCGTGGAGCCGCGATCGGGAACCAGGCGGTGCGCGTAAACGTGCGCGTACAGGTCAGTTGCTGCTGATTTGCCCCAATGCGATCGACACCGTGGCACAGCCGTTGCGATGACAGCCTGTGCCACGTGATCACGCGGCATGCGTGATTGCACTTCGGACATCAGTAAGGCGCGGGAACGCGCCGGGAGGAATCGTAATGAAACTCATGAGCCATCTCCAGTCGTTCGCGCGCAATGACGAAGGCCAGGACCTGCTCGAGTACGCGCTGCTCGTGGCCCTGATCGCGGTCGTCGCGGTTACCGCAGTGACCGCTGCGGGCACCACCGTGTCGGGCATCTTCAACACGATCACGACCAAGCTCACGGCGTCTGCGTAGGCGATGACGCGACGAAGCGGGGCCGCGCGCCCCGCTTCGTCATTTTCTCGATCGACACTTTTCGAAGAGGGTGCCATGGCTCGAGTGATTGCCGCAGTCAAACATCTCGTTCATCGCGAAGACGGACAGGATCTCGTTGAATACGGAATGCTCGTGGCGCTCATCGTCATTGTCGCGATCGTGAGCCTGAGCTCGGTCGCCACCACGATCACCAATGTCTTCTGGGCACCCATTGCTCAAAATTTCTGATCCCGTCGCGCTGGTCCTGGTGGCCGCGGGCGCTGGCGTCGGCGCGCTGGTCGACCTCAAGACCCGCCGCGTGCCGAACCCGCTGACCATGGGCCTCGCGCTCACCGGTCTTGCGCTCGCGTTCGCGCACGCCACCAAGCTGGGCGTGGCGGCGTCGTTCGGCGGCCTGGCCGTGGGCCTGCTGCTCATGCTGCCGGGCCACATCATCGGCGCCACCGGCGCGGGCGACGTCAAGCTGTTCGCCGCCATCGGCACGCTGCTCGGCCCGATCGGGATCCTGATGGCGTTCGTCTATACCGCGATCGCGGGCGGCGTGATTGCGGTCGTGGTCGCGTTCAGTCGCCGCCGGCTCGCCATCACCATGGAGCGGACGTCGGCACTGCTGCGCAGCGGCGGTGCCAATTCACAGCAGATCGAAAGCATCTCCGAGAACAACCGATTCGCTTACGCCCCCGCAATTGCCGCGGGAGCGTTCATCGCGGCGCTTGGGTTGTAACCAGGCTGTTTCGCAGGACATTTACTTATGGCTCGGATACGCATCTTCGTCGTGCTCGTGCTGGCGGTGACCGTGGGCGGCACGCTCGCGTTCGCCACCTACAACTTCGTGCAGCGCGCGCCAGCGACCCGCACCGTGTCGATTCCGACCAAGCCGGTCGTGGTCGCCGCTTCTGACCTCGATGTCGGTGCGGATTTGGGCCGTAACGACCTCCGGCTGATTGACTGGCCGGCGAACGCGGTTCCCGCCGGTGCGATCAGCAACCCGGACGAGGTCATCGGCCGCGGCCTGATTCTGCCGGTGATTCAGAACGAGCCGATCCTGCCGATGAAGCTCGCCCCCAAGGAAGCTGGCGCCGGACTGCCGCCCGCGATTCCGCCAGGACTGCGCGCCGTGTCGGTTCGCGTCAACGAAGTGATTGGCGTCGCCGGCTACGTGCTGCCGGGCACCCACGTCGACGTGGTCGCGACCGTCAACCCCTCGCAGCAGCAGGGCGACATCACCTCGAAGGTGATTCTCACCAACGTGATGGTGCTCGCCGCCGGCACCAAGATCGAACGCGGCGACTCGGACAAGAACAAGCCGATGCCGGTGAGCGTGGTCACGCTGCTCGTCGATCCTGACGAATCCGAGCGCCTGACGCTGGCCAGCACCGAAGGCAAGATTCAGCTCGCCCTGCGCAACCCGCTCGACAAGGCGACGCCGGCGACCCGCGGCATCCGTCCGGCGGTCCTCCTGGGCGTGGCAGCGACGACGCCGAGGCCGCTGGTCAAGGCGGCGCCGGGAGCCAAGGCCGTCGCGGCGGCACCGGCGCCCGAACTTCCGACGGTCGAGATCATCCGCGGTGACAAGCGTGCGCACGAACTCGTGCGACAGGAGCAGCAGTAGCCATGAGGACTATCCGTCCCCTCATTCTGATCATTGCGGTATTCGGTACGGCCGTCATGCGGGCGCAGTCCCCGCTGCCGGTGACCGCGGTCGCGGCATCACGCAGTGATGCGGTCGCCGACACCGACACCCGGTCCGTCCACCTGCTGGTGGGCCGATCGACCCTGGTCGATGTCACGTCGCCGATTTCCCGCGTGTCGCTGACCAGCTCCGACGTCGCCGATGCCCTCGTGACGTCGCCGAACCAGCTGCTCGTCAACGGCAAGATTCCCGGCACCATCTCGATGTTCGTCTGGGATCGGTCCGGCACCATCCGCCGCTACGAGGTGGTGGTCCAGCGCGACCTCGCCCGGCTCGCCGAGCAGGTCCGGCAACTGTTCCCCGGCGACCAGATTGACGTCCAGAGCAACGGGCGCGATGTGGTGCTGTCGGGATCGGTTTCCAACAAGGACGTCATCGAGAAGGCGATCAATGTCGCCGCCGGCTATGTCGACAAGCGCGAGGAAGTAGTGACGCTGCTCCAGGTTCGCGACAGCGGCGCCAGCAACCAGGTGCTGCTCCGCGTGCGCTTTGCCGAAGTCAGCCGCAGCGCGATGACCGACCTTGGCATCAGCCTGTTCACCGGCCCGAACGGCTATCAGAACGTCCTCGGACGGGTCACCACCGATCAGGTCCCGGCGCCGACCTTCGACACCTCGAGCCCCGGCCAGAACAAGCTCGTTTTCAGCGACTTCCTCAACCTGTTCTTCTTCGACACCAAGAACCAGCTCGGCGCGGTGATCAAGGCGCTGCAGACCAAAGGTCTGTTCCAGAGTCTGGCCGAGCCGAACCTGATCGCCGAGAGCGGCAAGGAAGCCAGCTTTCTGGCTGGCGGCGAGATTCCGGTGCCGATCGCGCAGGGTTCAGGCAGCGCGATGGCCATCAGCGTTCAGTACAAGGAATTCGGCATCCGTCTGAGTTTCACGCCGGTGGTCAACGGCAATCGCATCCACATCAAGGTCAAGCCCGAGGTCAGCGCACTCGACTTCACCAACGCAGTGGTGCTCAACGGCTTCCGCATTCCGGCGCTCACCACGCGCCGAACCGAGACCGAGGTCGAGCTCGACAACGGCCAGACCTTCGCCATCGCCGGCCTGATGAACAACACCGTCAACTCGCAGCTGCAGAAGATTCCGGGCATCGGTGATATCCCGATTCTCGGCCTGCTGTTCCAGAGCAAGTCGGCGCAGAAGAATCAGAGCGAGCTGGTCGTGATGATCACGCCCGAGATTCTTCCCAAGTCCTCCCATGGTGTGACGAACACGCTGCCGCGCATGCCCGAGCAGATGCTGCCGCCGCTCCCCGAGAAGAAGTCGGTGCCGATGCCGCCGCCGGCGTTCACCGCGGTCACCAGCGCCGAAGTGGTGCCGCCGAGCGCGCCGACGCCGAAGCCGGCTCCTCAGCCTGCGGCGATGGCGCAGCCGCCGATGCCGACGCCGGCCGGGGCCGCCGCCACCATCAACGCGCTGCTGCCGACGACCGCTCCGCGTGCGGTTGCCGAACCGGTCGCCAGCCAGCCGCCGGCCGCCGCGCCGGTTTCAGCGCCGCAGAACGCCGACGCTCAGGCGCCGGCGCCGTCGCAGCCGCTGACGGATAAGCAAAAGGCCGCGCTCACGAAGACCCAGCAGAAGGAGCAGGAGGCGGCCGCGAAGGCGAGCGCCAAGGCTGCTGAAGATCAGCGCGAGGCCGACAAGAAGCAGAAGAAAGAACAGGAAAAAGCGGACAAGGAACAGGCCAAGCGCGACGCCGAAGCCGCCAAGCAGGGCGCCGAGCTCGCCAAGCGCCAGGCCGAGTACGACAAGCAGCAGGCCGAGCAGGACAAGAAGCAGCAGAAGGTCATCGCCGACGCCGAAGCGAGGGCCAAGGCGGCCGACGCGGCTTATCAGAACGAACTCAGCAAAGCCAAGAAGCAGCAGTAGCCATGGCTCAATTGGTCGGTCTCATCGTCAGCGACGACGACGCGTTCAAGAAACAAATCGGACGGCTCCTGCGGGCCGGGTCGATTCCAGTGAGTGTGGTGGACGACAAGACGCAGCGCGAAACGCTGCCACCCGACGTCGTCATTGCCGACATCCGGAACGACGCCCTGTCGGCGATGGCGGGCATCGAGCGGCTGCGCGCCGCTTCACCGGGCGCCGGCATCTTTGCCGTGGCACAGACCGCCGACCCGGACGTCATCCTGTCGGCGATGCGAGCCGGTGCGAACGAATTCTTCACGTGGCCTCCCCCCGAGGAGACCTTTCACGGGGCGATCCGCCGGACCGCTGCGCGGCGCGAGACCGCCCAGGGCGCCAAACCCACGGCCACGAGCCTGGTGTTCTTCGGCGCCAAGGGCGGCGCCGGCACGACCACGGTTGCCGTCAATTGCGGCGTCGAGTTGGCGCGGTTGAGCAAGAAGGCCACGGTCATCGTGGACTTGAAAGCCGGCCTCGGCGAAGTCGCGCTGTTTCTCGGTGTGCGGCCGCGCTACTCCGTGCTCGACGCGGTCGACAACCTGCATCGTCTCGACCGTGAGTTCCTGCGGGAACTGGTGGTCAAGCACAAGTCCGGCCTCGAGATTCTGGCGGGCTCTGACCAGTTCGATCGGCCCGGCGCCGCTGACGGCGGTGGCATCGAAGAGCTGCTCCGGTTGCTCGCGCGCCAGTACGAATACATCGTCGTGGACGCCGGCAGCCAGATCAACTCGTGCACGGTGGCGGCGCTTTACGCCGCGGACACCATGTATCTCGTCGCCAACCCCGACGTTCCCTCGATTCGCAACTCGCAGCGTCTGCTCGATCGGGTGCGCCAGCTCGGCGCCTGCGGCGAACGCGTCCGCGTGCTGCTGAACCGCGCCGCCGAGCCGTTCCCGATTCCGCCCAAGCAGATCGAGGGTGCGCTCGGACATCCGATTCATCACACCTTTCCGAGCGACTACAAGACCGTGTCAACGGCGTTGAATTCCGGCACGCCGCTGGCGCTGACCGGGAACTCAGACATCGCCACGCAGTTTGACCATTTCACCCGTCAGATTCTGGACCCCGGGGCCGAGGCCGTCGCCGCCCCGGCGACCAAGCGCAACCTGCTCGGCCTCCAGAAGCTCGCATCCATCTGGTAACCGATGATCACCACTCTCGCCCAGTCTGGTCCGCTTGCTCCCTCGTCTTCGCCGCTTGGCGGCCAGGGCCGCCCGGTGCCGACGCAGGCGCCGCGCGCTCAATATGTCGAGTTGAAAGCCAACGTGCATCGCAAGATGCTCAATCGGCTCAACCTCGAGGCGCTGTCGCAGTCCGATCGTGCGCGCGCCGAAAGCGAAATCCGCACGCTGGTCGCCGAGCTTCTTTCGGAAGAAGGTACGCCGATCAGTCTCGGCGAGCGCGAGACGCTGCTCGGCGAACTGCTCGACGAAGTGTTCGGCCTCGGCCCGCTGGAGCCGCTGCTGCACGATCCGTCGATCAGCGACATTCTGGTCAACACCTACAAGAACGTGTTCGTGGAGCGCGGCGGTCACCTGGTTCGGGTCGCAACCACGTTTCAGGACGACCGTCACCTGATGCGGGTCATCGATCGCATCGTCAGCGCCGTCGGCCGCCGTGTCGACGACAGCTCGCCGATGGTCGATGCCCGGCTGCCGGACGGTTCGCGCGTCAATGCGATCATCGGACCGCTCGCGGTGGACGGCCCGATCCTGTCGATTCGCCGTTTTCCCGCCGAGCGTCTGAAGGCCGACGATCTGGTCACACTCCGCGCGCTGACCAAGCCGATGCTCGACTTTCTCGGTCACTGCGTCCGCGCCCGTCTCAACGCGCTGATCAGCGGCGGCACCGGCGCTGGTAAGACCACCCTGCTGAACGTGATGTCGAGCTTCATCGGCGAGACCGAACGGGTAGTCACCATCGAGGACGCCGCCGAATTGCAGCTGCACCAGGAACACGTGGTGCGGCTCGAAACGCGTCCGCCCAACGTCGAAGGCAAAGGCGCCGTCCGCCAGCGGCAGCTGGTGATCAACGCCCTTCGTATGCGTCCCGATCGGATCGTGGTCGGCGAGGTCCGAGGCGAAGAGTCGCTCGACATGCTCCAGGCGATGAACACTGGTCACGATGGATCGTTGACCACCGTCCACGCCAACACGCCGCGTGATGCGCTGTCCCGTATCGAAACGATGATCGCGATGGGCGCGACCCACCTGCCGGAGAAAGCGATGCGGCAGCAGATCGCCTCGGCGATCCAGCTCGTCGTGCAGCAGACCAGGCTCAGCGACGGCTCGCGCAAGGTGACCAGCATCGCGGAAATCACCGGCATGGAAGGCGACATCATCACCATGCAGGAGATTTTCCTGTTCGAGAAAATGGGGGTCACGCAGGACGGCAAGGTAATCGGCCGGTTTCGGGCGACCGGTGTCAGGCCGAAGTGCTGCGAGCGTCTGCGCGCCTCGGGCATCCACCTGCCCGCCGACATGTTCGAAGGGGTCACGGAGGTCCGCTGATGCTCGCTGCCCTCCTGATGTTCGTGATCGGCGCGGGTGTGGTCCTCGGCGGCTACGCCGCCTACGCCTACGTCCCCGGCCTGATCAGCAGCCGTCAGATGGATCGCCGGCTGCACGATGTGTCGATGCTCGCCGGACCCGACCCGACGACGAGCGACGACTCGAGCATTCTGAAGAGCATGAAGCGCGGCCCGCTGCCGGCTCTCGAGCGTCTCGCCGCCAAGACGCGAGCGGGCTCGTGGCTGGCGAAGCTCATCGAGCAGTCGGGCGTGAAAACGACGCCGAGCACGATGCTGGTCGTATCCGTGTTTGCAGCGTCGCTGCTGGCGCTGCTCGCCTCCCTTGTCAACGTGCCGTTCAGCGCGCTGATCGGCGGACTGGTTGGGGCAGTGCTCCCGTTGGGCTGGCTGCGGCATCGCCGCACCAAGCGGATGAACAAGTTCGAGGAACAGTTCCCGGAGGCGCTCGACCTGCTGTCGCGCGCCATTCGCGCCGGCCACGCCTTCCAGACCGCGCTCGGCATGGTTGGCGATGACCTCACCGAGCCGGTGGGTCCGGAATTCAAGAAAACCTTCGACGAACAGAACTTCGGGTTGCCGCTCCGCGACGTGCTCAACCAGATGGCGGAACGGGTCCCGATTCTCGACGTGCGGTTCTTCGTGACCGCGGTCCTGATTCAGCGCGACACCGGCGGCAACCTGTCGGAGATTCTCGACAACCTCGCGCACGTGGTCCGCGAGCGGTTCAAGATTCGGCGTCAGGTGCGCGTGCATACGGCGCACGGCCGGTTCACCGGGTATGTGCTCCTGGGCCTCCCGGCGGCGCTGGGCGTCGCACTGTCGTTCATCAACCCGGAACACATGCGGGTACTGTTCCACGAGCACATGGGCCAGATGATGCTGCTCGGCGCGATTGTGATGCAGACCGTCGGATTCTTCTGGATCCGCAAGGTCATCAAGATCGAGGTCTAGTGTGGTTGTCCTGCTGCCGCTGCTCACGTTTGTTTTCGTCTCGCTGCTGATTGTCGCTGGCGCGATGGCACTTGCCCCGGACGCCGCGGGTGCGATCGAACGCCGATTGGGCGAGGTCACCGGCGCGCCCGTCAAGCGCGCATTCGACGATGCCGGCTACGAGCGCGTTGCGGTCGACTGGCTCAAGCGGATTGGCAACATGGCGCCGCGCTCGCCCAAGGAAATGGGCAAGCTGCAGCAGAAGCTGACCTACGCCGGCTACCGCAATCGCGAAGCCATCGTCGTGTTCTTCGGCATCCGGCTCGGGTTCGCCGTGCTGATGTTCAGCCTGTTCGCGACGCCGGTGATCATGCGGCGGCCGAACCTGATGTTCGCGTTGACGGCGTGCGCTCTCGGCTATCTCCTGCCGAGCATGGCGCTCGGCCGCCTGGCCAAGCGGCGCCAGCAC
>DASXGC010000134.1:0-6513 GCA_036489235.1 Vicinamibacterales bacterium | reverse complement strand
GACGTGCCTGGCCATCAGTCCGACGATGGCCTGGTCCGAATCGAAGTAGAAGCCTTCGTAGTAGGTCGGGACGAAAGAGCGGAACAGGACGATGAGGACCGCGGCGCCGATGAAGAGCAGCGGTTGACGAGTTCGGGCGGGGAGAGCGGTCACTGGGGCTGCCCGGAAGCATACGTCGAACAATTTCCGATCGTGATGCGTATACTCCTACGCAATATGTTGTTATGCGATATGTTTAGGAGGTCCCTGATGCGGCAGCAATTTTCGTCCCTGTTCCAGATTGCCCTGGTCCTCATCGCTGCCTCGTCGTCAGCCGGGGCTCAGACCGCCGGTCCGGCCGGGCACTGGGAGGGCGTGATTCACATGGGCAAACAGGAAGTTGCGGTTGCCGTGGATCTGGCCAGAGGCGCCGGCGACGCGTGGGTGGGATCGATGGCCATTCCCGGCCCGGCGCCAGTCGAGGTGCCGGTCCATAACATTGTGGTGAACGCAACCGGCATCCGGTTCAAGGCCGGCCTGCCGGACAATCCCGTATTCGACGGCATGTTCGGTCCCGACCCGAGCCATCTCTCGGGCGAGGCATCGAATCAGCACGGCGCGGTGCCGTTTCAGCTCGAACGCAAGGGTGATCCACACGTCAAAGTCCCGCCGCCGAGCAGCGTCCTGACCAAATCGTTCGAGGGTGTCTGGCAAGGCGTGGCAGACGCTGGCGGAAAAGCCCGGAAGGTTGTGCTGAAAGTGACCGCCGCGGCTGATGGAACCGCGACTGCGGTGTTGATCACCGGCGATCCCGATGCCGGGAGCAGTCAGGAGATTCCCGTCACGACAGTCACATTGCGCGACTTGCAGCTGCAACTGGACGTACCGGGAGCGCCGGGCAGCTATCGCGGTACGCTCGGCGCAGGCGGTGAGATCCACGGGCAATGGACCGAAGGCACCGTCAACATTCCGTTGAACTTCAAGCACGCACCCGAGGTGAAATGAGCATGAGCGACAGCCCCGCACCCGTTCGCCGAATCGGCCTCTACGGATCGTACGGATACGCTTACGAGTACAAGTCGCCGCTGACGATCGCCGGCTGGCCGCTGTTGCACATCAGCGGCGGCGTCGATCCAGTGACGCTGCGCCCGCGGATTGCCAGGGGCGTCATCGCGATCGGCAACATCGCGGTGGGCATGCTGGCAATAGGCGGTGTCGCCTGCGGGATGATCTCGATCGGCGGCTGCTCGCTCGGCGTGCTGGCGGCCGTGGGCGGTGTCGCAGTGGGCTTTGGCCTGTCGGTTGGCGGCGTCGCGGTCGGGGCGATCGCGATTGGGGGTGTCGCAATCGGCGTGCTGAGCGCTGTCGGCGACGTGGCCTATTCCGTACCGTTGGATTTGCTGGCGGCGATCTCGAGACGGTCTTCCTGAATCTCGAGGCGCAGCCGGCCAAAGAAGCTCATGTAGATGTTTGCCACCCAGACCAGCGAGAACTCCGCGATCAGGTAACCACGCCAGCCGTCGAACAGCAGCGTGAAGCGGGTGATCACCAGAAACGCCGCAGCCACGTAGTGACTGAAGCAGTACTCGCAGGTGAAGACATAGAACAGTTTCCGGCTGAAGAAGCTGCGGCACGCCTTGCTCCTCGCGGCGCACCAGTCGCGCGGCTCGCGAAAGACCTCCTCGTGCGTCACCGTCCAGGCGATTGAGGCGACCGGTATCGCCAGCACGAAAAGCACGGCGACCTGAGTCATGAGTGGCTGGCCGTTCACTGGATCTTCGTCGAGCAAGACCAGCGCCAATCACGCCATCGGGTCTGTTCGTTGCAGCAATCCAGCTTTCAACGCTTGTGTGGCCCGTTCGGAACGGCGACATAAATGTCTTGTCTGCGTTCAGATCTCAGCTCTAAAATCGCCGCAAGTCGTTGAAGAATATCCAGAAGGCACGCCCTGGCGTGGCTTGGCTCTTGCTCTTTTTCCGGTCGAACCCGCGGCCTCGGACGTGTCAGCCAGACAGCAACGTGGCGCGAGTCTGAAATTGGGACATTTCGGTCGCCAGTATTCGGCGTATCGACAATTGTGTCTTGATTCGAAGGCACAGGACCTCCAATGTCGCTGATCGTCCCATCAAACGCCTCTCCTCGCCCTTCCGGCGAGCTGTTCTCCGACTATCTGCTCGACGCCGCGTACGACGAAATGTTCGAGTCGACGGGCGCGGCGCGGCCTCATTGCCGCGCCCTGTTCGACGAACTGCGCGCCGCGTCCGAGTCCGGACTCAGTCAGCGTCAGATGGAAGCCGACAAGGCGTTCCTGATGCAGGGCATCACGTTCACCGTGTACGGCGACGACCAGGGCATCGAGCGCATCTTTCCGTTTGACCTGCTGCCGCGGATTATCGCTGCCGGCGAATGGCGGACGCTCGAACGCGGCCTGACGCAGCGCCTGACCGCCATCAACCTGTTCCTGAAGGACGTCTATCACGACCAGCGCATCCTCGACGAAGGCGTTGTCCCGCGTCAGCTGGTGCAGAGCTGCAGGCACTATCGCCGCGAGATGCGCGGCGTCCACGTCCATCGCGACATCTACGTCTCGGTCGCCGGCTCCGACTTGATTCGTCTCGAGGACGGCCGCTTCGTCGTGCTCGAGGACAACCTGCGAGTGCCGAGCGGTGTCTCCTACATGCTGGCGAATCGTGAGGCGACCAAGCGCGTGCTGCCGGGGCTGTTCGATCGCTATCACGTCAGCCCGGTCGCGCATTACGGTCAGGCGCTGCTGGCGACGCTGCGCGCCCTGGCGCCGCCGAGCACCGTCGATCCGACCTTCGTCGTGCTGACGCCGGGCGTCGGCAACTCGGCCTACTTCGAGCACGCATTTCTCGCGCGGGAAATGGGCCTGCCGCTGGTCGAGGGACGCGACCTCCTGGTCCACGACAACGTCGTCTACATGCGGACGACCGCCGGACTGCGGCGCGTGGACGTGATCTACCGTCGTGTCGACGACGACTACCTCGACCCGCTGGCGTTCCGTGCGGATTCGCATCTCGGGGTGGCCGGCTTGCTCAACGCGTATCGCGCCGGCAACGTCTCGCTGGCGAACGCCATCGGCACCGGACTCGCCGACGACAAGGCGCTCTACGCCTACATCCCGGCGATCATCAGGTTCTACATGAGCGAGGAGCCGATTCTCCCGAACGTCGATACCTACCTGCTCGACGTCCCGTCTGATCGCAAGTACGTGCTCGACCATCTCGACTCGCTGGTCGTGAAGGCGGTGGGCGAATCAGGAGGCTACGGCATGCTGATCGGGCCGCACAGCACCGCGGCCGAACGCGCCACGTTCAAGGCGAAGATCGAGGCCGATCCGCGCAATTTCATCGCACAGCCGACGCTGTCGCTGTCGCGTTCGCCGTGTTTCATCGACGGCCGCATCGAACCTCGGCACGTTGATCTTCGTCCTTACGTGCTCTACGGTGACACCGTCACGATCGTTCCCGGCGGACTGACCCGCGTCGCGCTCCGCAAAGGATCGCTGGTCGTCAACTCGTCGCAGGGCGGTGGCAGCAAAGATACCTGGGTGCTCGCGGAGTGAAACGCTGATGCTGCTCTCACGCGTCGCCGACTCGCTGTACTGGATCGGGCGTTACCTCGAACGCGCCGAACACACGATCCGCCTGATCGACGTCCGCCTCGATCTCGAACTCGATCGTCGTCCTGGTGCTGAAGGCTGGGACTTCAGCCGGTTCTGTTCCGCCGTCCAGTGCGCGCCTGAACAGGAGCTGCCGCGCAATCCCACTGAGCTGGTGGAGACGCTCGTGTTCGACCCGGCGAATCGCGGATCGGTCCTGGCGTGCGTGACTTCGGCGCGCGAGAACGCACGTCAGGTACGTGAGGAAATCAGCACGGACATGTGGGAACAGCTGAACGCACTGTACCTGCGCCTGAAACAGGTGCGTGGCGAGGGGACTTGGTCGGCGCGGCCGCATTACCTGTCGCGTCTCATCTTCGAAGGCGTGCATCTGTTCGAAGGCGTCACCGACTCGACGATGGGGCACGGCGAGGGGTGGCAGCTGCTGCGCGTTGGCCGCTTCATCGAGCGAGCGGCTGCGACGGCGTCGCTCGTCGATCTGCAGTTCAGGGGCGCGCCCCGGCTGCCGGCGAATCACGTCGAGTGGGTGGGCCTGCTCCGGTCGTGCGCCGCGTTCGAGGCCTACTGCCGTCACTACACCGCGGACGTGCGACCCGATCGCGTCGCCGAGTTTCTCCTGCTGAACGCGGAGTTCCCGCGATCGGTCCGTTTCGCCGCGTCGCGCGTCGAGGCAGCGCTGCGCGCCATCGCCCAGGTCACCGGCCGCGGCGCCGGCGGCCGCGCCGAACGGCTGGCCGGCCGGCTCCACGCGTCACTCGACTACGGCCAGGTGGACGAGATTCTCGGAGAGGATCCGCACGCGTATCTCGAAGGCATCGGTCTCTACTGCGCGCAAATCCACGATGCGGCTCACCAGAGCTACATCTCGTATCCCATCGAATCGGCGCTGCCGGCCTGAGACGCTCACGTGCACTACACCATTCATCACGTCACCAAGTTCAGCTACGAGACGCCGGTCCGCGAAAGCGTCATGGAAGTGCGGATGCAGCCGCGCACCGAGAGCACGCAGCGGTGCGTACGCTTCGGGCTCAGCACGACGCCGGCGTCACGCGTGAAGATGTACGACGACCGCGACGGCAACACCGTGCACCATTTCAACATTCCCGGACGCCATGCGCGCCTGCTGGTGACGGCGGAAGCGCTGGTTGAAATGCAGCCGGCGCCGATTCTGCCGGATTCGCTCGGCGGCAACGCCTGGGAGCGGCTCGACGCGCTGACCGTCAACGGCGAGTTCTGGGACACGCTGAATCCGAGTCATTTCGCCCGGCAGACGCCGTTGCTCGACGAGATGAAGCGCGACCTGCAGCTCGATCGCGGCGCCGACCCGCTGGCCACGCTTCGCCGCCTGACGACCGAGATGTTTCAGCGATTCGAATACAGTCCGCAGGCGACCCGCGTCGACTCGCCGATTGACGATGCGCTCGGCAACCGGCGAGGCGTGTGTCAGGACTTCGCGCACATCATGATTGCGCTGGTGCGCGGCCTCGGCATCCCGTGCCGCTATGTCAGCGGCTATCTGTTCCGTCAGCCCGATCAGAACGTGCGCTCGACCGATGGCGCGACCCACGCGTGGATCGAGGCCTTGCTGCCGGAATTCGGTTGGGTGGGTTTCGATCCGACCAACGACCTCGTCGCCGACGAACGGCATATTCGCGTCGCGGTCGGACGCGATTACGCCGATGTGCCGCCAACGCGTGGCGTCTTCAAGGGCGCCAGCGCCGTACACAGCGAGCTCGGCGTCGCCGTCACCGTCGGGACCGCGGGGGCGGGCGGCGCCGAAACCACGCCGCTGGTGCCGTGGAGGTCGCGCGAAGCGACGCCGGTCCGCGAGACGGAAGCCAGTCAGCAGCAGCAGCAATAGGACGCATGATGCTTCGCAGCGCGAGCCGCCTCGGAGCGCTTACGGCTGCTTCACCACGACGACGCCCCACGGTCCGCGCCCGACCGGGATTTTCTTGGTGACCGCGCGCGTCTCAATATCGATCACCGACACGTCGTTTGACGGCCCATTCGCCGTGTAGATCGTTTTCTCGTCAGGCGACAGCGCGATGCCCCACGGTCGCGGTCCCGCTTCGATCGAACCGATCACCTTATTGGTCGCGGTATCGAGGATCAGCACCATCCTGCTGCGTCCGGTCGTGACGTAGAGGCGCTTGCCGTCGGCGCTCATCCTGGTGCCCATCGGCCGCATGCCTGCGGCCAGGGCAATCGTCTTCAGCGGACGCAGACCCTTGACGTCGATCAGTGTCAGCGTCGCGCCGTTTTCCGACGGCACGTAGGCCCGCGATCCGTCCGGCAGAAACGCGACCGAACGTGGCCGCGGTCCAACCTTGATCGCCTTCGCGACCTTGTGGGCCGCGAGATCGAGGACAAAGACGGCGCCGTCCTCTTCGGACGTGACCCAGACACGATTGCCGGAGGGCTCGACCGACACACCTTCGGGCTCGTCGCCGATCTTGAAGGTCTCGAGAATCTCCCCGCTTGCCACGTCCACGACGCTGGCCTTGCCGGCGTCCTCGTTGGCGATGAAGACTTTGGTGCCGTCGTGGCTGACCGCGAGCTGTTCGGGATCGGTGCCGCTCGGCAGCACCTTCAGCAGCTTGCCCTGCTTCAGATCGACCACGCCGATGCCATCCGCGCTGCGATCGGGCGGCGGCAGTGTCTTTTCGTCCACACCGGGGCCGGCGTTGGGCGATCCGCTCAGCGCGACGTAGAGGCGAGCGCCGTCGGGGCTGGCCGCGATGCCGCGCGGCCGCTTTCCGAGCTTGATCGTTCCGACTGGCGCGAGCGAGGCGGCATCGATGATCGTCAGGTCGCCCGACGATTCGTTGGTCACATATAAGCCGACGGCTGGGATCTTCGGTGCCGCCGGCTCGACGGGCGTGGCCGCG
>DASXGC010000302.1:0-3699 GCA_036489235.1 Vicinamibacterales bacterium | reverse complement strand
ATTTGAGGAAGCTGGCGAAGCTCATCCCCCTTCCGGCGCCAATCTTCGCCGTCTGAGGCGAGGCGGCCAGGATTTGCCTCGCTGATCACCCGCGTCGATCCCCTCCGAGGCCGCCTCGACAACTGATTTTTCAACGGAATCCGTACCGAAGCCGCCATTCAATTGCGAGCGCGAAATGGGCTTCGCCGCCCTATCCGCGATGTCGGACTTGGTAGATTTTCACAGTCCCATAATTGCGCAGCAGGGAAACGTTATGGCCGAGTTTCTCAGCGCGTGACCGTGATAATCTATTCGCGCGGCCAGGCATCCCCAGTTGAACTGTCGCAAACTTGAGTTAGCGATACGGAACCACGTTCGCTTCGCTGCTGTTGGCGTTGTTCACCCGGCGAGGACGTGTGTTGGCGTTGTTCACCCGGCGAGGACGTGTCCGGCCTTAAAAAACGCGCTATTCGGTCGCAATGTTGTGGCGACCGAGGCGCCGATGTGGCGAAATTTCGGTTCGATTTTGAATGCGGTTGGGAGGAAATTGCAGGGAGAGGCATGAAATACGGCTGTCCAGACGTTCATCTTCGAACGGTTTTGGTGGCAGCGTTCCTGTCGAGTAGCGTCTTTGCTTCAGCACGGGCTGCCCAGGTTGAAGTCACCAATCCTGCTAGGCTTGAGGCCGGGCACCTACGAATGGACGTGGGGAACTGGGCCTGACCAGAACTTCACGATTGCTATCGGCGCGCTCGGCGCCGCCGTTCCTGAAAGCTCGACCTGGGTAATGATGCTGCTCGGCTTCGCCGGCCTCGGCTTCGCGGGCTATCGGCACGGGTGGAAGGGCCGGAACGCGCCAGACGTTTGGCGAAAACCGCGAACGGCGCGAACCGAAGGCCGCTTTCGAGCGGTCCCTTTTGTTGCCTAGGGAAGGGCGATCGCCTTCAAAACTTGTCAGCGAAAGAAGTCAGAGATGCGTATTTCTCTCATGATGGCCGCTGTCTTCGCCCTTGCGTCGCCCGCCTCGTCCGCCGAGCCCGACCGATCGACCGCAATCCTCGTCAGTCCGATTCACGAGGGGCAGGTTGTTCGTGGCGACGACGGCATGGATCACGTCGAATACGAACTTCTGGTCATCAACGTGTTCTCCGAG
This sequence comes from Vicinamibacterales bacterium, assembly GCA_036489235.1. Lineage (GTDB taxonomy): Bacteria > Acidobacteriota > Vicinamibacteria > Vicinamibacterales > CAVVIG01 > CAVQFC01. The sequence goes on along the minus strand of DASXGC010000302.1, from coordinate 2,567 downwards.
CCGGTGACGCTGTCGAGTGTCACAGTCCTCGATCCCGCGGGAAAGGAACTCATGCGGATCGATGGCGCCGCCCTCGCGGCGGCGACCCAGACGCTATTCGCAAAAACGCCGTCGCCTGTCATTCCACCGTCGGCGGCCGCCTCGGTTGACGTCGATCTGATCGTGCCGCCGGGCGCCGCGCCGGAGCGGGTCACGCATCGAATCGTCTACGCCCTCAAAGCGGACTCGGAGCTTGCTTTGTTTGTCGGCAGCCTGGAGGTTGACGCGCCAGAAGTCGCCATCAACCGCCAGCCGGCCATAGTGATCAGGCCGCCCCTTAAGGGAAATGGCTGGCTCGCGAACACCGCTTGCTGCAAGCCGAACGTCCACAGGGACGAACGTGTCGCGATAGACGGCGTCCGCATCGAGACCGGTGAAACGTTCGCGGTCGACTGGGGCCGGGTCAAGGACAATAGACTCTTCGACGGCGACGGCAAAAAGGTCGAACAGTTCTACGGCTTCGGCGAGGACGTCCTTGCGGTCGCCGATGGAATCGTGGTCTCGGTCCACGACGGCATGCCGGATCAGACGCCGTTCGTGTTGATGGTCCCCAAGTCGAAGGCAGATTATGGCGGCAACAACCTAATTCTCGAAATCGCTCCGAATGTCTTCGCCTGGTATGCGCATTTGCGCCAGAACAGCATCACGGTGAAGGTCGGCGACGCCGTGAAGACCGGGGCGCCCATCGCCAAACTAGGCAACACCGGCCCCTCCATGGGCCCTCACCTCCATTTGGGTCTTGTCAACAAGCCGGATCCTATCGCCGGACGGAGTCTGCCTTTCGTCTTCGACAGCTTCACTTTGGCCGGCGCGGTCGACTTCGACGCCTCGAAGGAGGATCGACTGGTGATCTCGCAGGAGTCTCGGGAGGTTCGGTTGGCATATCCGCTCTACGGCGGCATCCAGAACTTCCAGTAGCGTGATCCGCGACCGTGCTGGTCTCAAATTCGCACCAAACGAAACGTCGGGGTCTGGGTCGAACAGACGCGCGCGGAGCCGTCGAAGGAACGGCCGCTCTTGGCGCGATCGATGTTTCGGCGAAGAGCGCCTCCGCGTGGTCAATCAGGCGCGGATGACGCTTGGCCGTGCGGGGAGTGCGCATGACGCCCAGTTCATTCCGAACCGATTCTGTCTCACGACGCCGCGTCCTGTCGCTGGCCGTCGGCGCCACCGCATTGGCCGTCTCGCCGCTTCGGCGCGCAACGGCGCAGGTCACGCCTGCAGCGTCGCCGATGCCGCTGCCGAGCACACTGGCAGCCGACGCCTCGCCGCAGTTTCGCGCCGTGGTCGGGGCGCTCGTTGCAGCGATGCAGGCGCATCAGGTTCCGGGCGCCGCGATCGGCCTCCTCGCCGGAGACCGCGAGGAGCACGCCACGGTCGGCCTCGCCAGCCTCTCGTCGATGCAGCCGGTCACTCCGGAGACGCTCTTTCAGATCGGTTCCCTCTCCAAGACCTACACCGCCACAGTCATCTGGCGGCTCATCGACCAGGGCGCGCTGGCCCTGGACAAGCCGCTGCGGACGTGGATCCCCGATCTGACTCTTATGGACGACGAGGTTGCGGCGAAGCTCACGATCGGGAATCTTCTCGACCATTCGGCCGGGTTTTACGGCGACGAAGGATTCGACACCGGCGAAGATGACGAGGCGATCGCGCGCTATGTCGCCAATCGGCTTCCGCATCTTCCCCAGGACTTCCCGCTTGGCGCCTTCTTCTCCTACAACAATGCGGGCTTCACCCTCCTCGGACGACTGATCGAGGTCGCCGTCGGCACGACCTACAACGCCGCCATGCGCAATCTGTTGTTCGGACCGCTGGGCCTGGACGACACCCTGCTCGACCACGCGGCGGTGCTCCGGCGCCCACATGCCGACGGGCATGTCGCGTTGCCGATCAACGGCCGCCCGTCGGTGGCGGTCGAGTCGCGGCTCTGGGTGCCGCGCTCGGTCGATCCGGTCGGCGGCATCTGGGCGAACACCCGCGACGTGCTCCGCTACGGCCGATTCCACCTCGCCGCCGGAACGGTCGCCGGTCCTGCCAACATCGTCAGCCCGAACAGCCTGCGCCAGATGCGGGAGCCGGCGTTGCCGGTTCCGGGCATGCCGCGGCAGATAGGTCGCGACTGGTTCGTGCAGGATGTGGCCGGAATGCGGGTCTTCTGGCATGCCGGCGACACCGCCGGTCAGCACGCCGAGTTCGTCGCCATCCCGGCGCAGCAGTTCGCGCTGATCGTGCTGACCAATGGTCTCAGCGGTGGGATGCTCGCGGCCCCGGCGGCGCTGGACGCGGCTCTGGCGCAGTTCCCGGCGCTGACGCCGCTCGTCGGCAAGCTCGGCCTAATCCACGCGCTGCTGGCGCCGGCCGGCGCGCCGACGGTGACCTTGTCCGCGGACGAGCTGGCCGCTTATGCCGGCCGCTATGCCGACCCCGGCCAGGTCTTCGCGTTCACCCGGTCCGGCGACGGCCTGACGGTCACGGCCGAACTGCTCATTCAACCGGGATCGTGGCTACCGGCGATCCAGCCGCCG
>DASXGC010000454.1:0-2492 GCA_036489235.1 Vicinamibacterales bacterium | reverse complement strand
GATGTTGCTCGCCTGGCGGAAAGCCTAGTCGCACCCGAGCGGCGGTAGAATGGCCGGCATGAACTGGTTATTCAAAGAGGAACCGTCGAACTACAACTTCGACGCGCTGGTCAAAGACAAGAAAACGGTATGGAGCGGGGTCAGGAACCCGGTCGCGCAGCGCAACCTGCACGCGGTCAAGAAAGGCGACCGGATCTTCTACTACCACACCGGCGACGAGAAGCAGATCGTCGGCATCGCCAGGGCGCTGGCCGATGCGTACCCTGACCCGGATGATCCGGAGGGCAAGGCGGCCGTCGTCGATGTCGGACCGGTCCGGAAACTGGCGCGGCCGGTGACGCTGAAGGAGATTAAAGCCGACCCATACTTCGCGGATTTCGCACTGGTCAGGATTCCGCGCCTGTCGGTGATGCCGGTATCAGACGACCAGTGGACGAGGATCGAGAAACGAGCGGAATAGCCGCCATGTAGGTGTAGACGACCGGCGTCAGATACAGCGTGATGAGCTGCGACACCATCAGCCCGCCCACCACCGCGAGACCGAGCGGACGCCGCGCCTCCCCGCCGGCGCCGTAGCCAAGCGCGATCGGAATCGCCCCCAACAGCGCCGCCATCGTCGTCATCATGATCGGACGGAAGCGGACGAGGCAGCCCTCGAAGATCGCTTCGGCCGGCGTCTTGCCGTGGTGCCGCTCGGCCTCGAGCGCGAAATCGATCTGCATGATGGCGTTCTTCTTGACGATCCCGATCAACATGATCAGCCCGACGAACGAGTAGATGTTGAGCTGGTTGCCGAACAGATACAGCGTCACCAGTGCGCCGAGCCCGGCCGACGGCAGCCCGGAGAGAATCGTGATCGGGTGGATGTAGCTCTCGTAGAGCATCCCGAGCACGATGTAGACCACGCCGATGGCGACAAACAGCAGCAGCCCGAGGTTGGCCATCGACTGCTGGAACGTTTTCGCCGATCCCTGAAATTCAGTGGTGACCGTCGGCGGCAGCAGCGCGGCGGCCACCTTGTTGATGTGATCGACCGCCGCGCCCAGCGACACGTCAGGCCGCAGGCCGAACGACAACGACACCGCCGGCAGCTGGCCGACATGGTTGACCGACTGCGGCCCGACCGTCTCTTTCAACGACACCACCGACTCGAACGGGATGAGCGTACCGCTGGAGGTCTTGAACGCGATCTTCTCGAGCGAGTCGGCATGCTCCTGGTAGCGCGGATCGAGCTCGAGCAGCACCTTGTATTGCGCGGCGCTGCCGTAGATGGTGGACGCCCACTGCGGACCGAATCCGTCGTAGAGCGCGCCCTCGATGTCGGTGGCGTTCAGCCCGACCGCCGCCGCGGTGTCGCGGTCGATGACCATGTTGACGCGTGGACTCTTCATCTGCAGATCGTCGGACACGTCCTGCAGCTCGGGCAGATCTGAAATGGCCGCTTCGAGCTTCGCGGCCCAATCGTAGAGGATCGACGTGTCCGCGCTCTGAACGGTCAGGTTGTACGCGCTGTTCCCGGATCTCCCGCCGATCTGAATGGCCGGCGGCAAGCTGACGAACGCGCGGAATCCGGGAAACCGCAACAACTGCGGACGGATGACCTGAGCGATCTCCCCCGCGCTCTGCTGCCGCTGGCGGCGAGGCTTGAGCTGCACGTTGAAGCGCGCCTGGTTCATCGAGCCCATGCCGCCGCCGGTGCTGGCGAAGAACGTGTCGACGTTGGGGTTGGCGTTGATGATCGCGGCAATCTTGCCCGTGTACTCGACCATGTCGTAGTACGACGTGCCCTGCGCCGCAATGACGTTGATGTTCAACGAGTCGTTGTCCTGATCGGGGATGAATCCCTTTGGCACGATCTCGAACATCGCCACCGTCGCCACCAGCACTGCAACGAAGACGCCGAGCATGATCGGGCGATGGTTCAGCACGCCCCGCAGGCTCCACTCATAGGCGCGGTAGGTGCGCTGAAACAGGTTCTCCATGAAGCGCGCGAATCGTCCCTTGCTGTGCAACGACGCCGCATTCAGGAAGCGGCTGCATAGCATCGGAGTCAGCGTCACCGAGACGACGCCCGAGATGAGAATCGCCGCCGTGATGGTGACCGCGAACTCGCGGAACAGACGGCCCAGAATGCCGCTCATGAAGAGGATCGGAATGAACACCGCCGCCAGCGACACGGTCATCGACACGATGGTGAAGCCGATTTCCTTCGAACCCGACAACGACGCTTCGAGCGGCGACTCTCCCCGCTCCATGTGGCGCACGATGTTCTCGAGCATCACGATGGCATCGTCCACGACGAAGCCAATCGACAGGATCAAGGCCATCATCGACAGGTTGTCGAGGGTGAAGTTGAGCACCTGCATCACGGCGAAGGTCCCGAAGATCGAGAACGGCAGCGCCAGGGCCGGGATCAAGGTGGCCGAGCCGCTGTGCAGGAACGCGAAGATCACCAGCACCACGAGGATCAGCGTGATCAGCATCGTCCACTG
>DASXGC010000427.1:0-10961 GCA_036489235.1 Vicinamibacterales bacterium | reverse complement strand
GATGTTGTTTCTCGATGTAAGGTCCGGCTGAAGCCGGACACTACACCTACCAACAAGGGCGTCGTCCGTTGAAGCCGGACGCGACGTCCTCCAAGCCAGTAATCTATGGCATGGCCCACCTCTTCGATCCGATCGCATTCCGATCCATCACGCTCGCCAATCGCATCCTCGTCTCGCCGATGTGCGAATACTCGTGCGTTGACGGATTTTCGAACGACTGGCATCTGGTGCACCTCGGCAGCCGCGCTGTCGGCGGCGCCGCATTGATCTTGACCGAGGCGACGTCCGTCACCGCCGACGGCCGGATCAGTCCGGAGGATCTCGGCTTGTACGACGATGGACACGTGGCCGGGTTGGCGCACTGCGTGCGGTTCATTCATTCGCAGCATGCGGTCGCGGGTACGCAGCTCGCGCATGCCGGCCGCAAGGCCAGCACGTATCGCCCGTGGGGCGTCGGCAGCGGTGCCATCGCCCCGGCCGACGGCGGCTGGCAGGCGGTCGGACCATCGGCAGAGCCGTTTGCAAGCAACTATCCAACGCCGAGACCGCTCTCGGTCTCCGAGATTGGTGACGTGGTGGACGCCTTTCGCGCTGCGGCAATGCGCGCCGAAGCCGCCGGGTTCGATGTGATCGAGATTCATGGCGCGCACGGCTATCTGATCCACGAGTTTCTGTCGCCTCTGATCAATACGCGAGCCGACCAATACGGTGGCTCGTTCCGGAACCGTACTCGCCTGTGCCTCGAAATCGTGGACGCGGTGCGATCGGTGTGGCCCGATAGGCTCCCACTGTTCCTCCGTATTTCTGCGTCGGACTGGAAAGATGGCGGTTGGGACATCGAGCAGTCGGTCGAACTGGCGAAACTCGTGCGGGATCGCGGCGTGGACCTGGTGGACTGCTCGTCGGGCGGCGGCGTCGCCGATCAAAAAATCGCGATTGGCCCCGGCTATCAGGTGCCGTTCGCGGAGCGCATCCGCCGGGATGCCGGCGTTGCGACCGGCGCCGTCGGCCTGATCACCGACGCCAGGCAGGCTGACGCGATCATCCAAAACGGGCAGGCCGATTGCGTGCTGCTGGCGCGGGAACTGCTGCGCGACCCGTACTGGCCGTTGCATGCGGCGCAGCAACTGGGTCACACCGTACCGTGGCCGCCGCAGTACGTCCGCGCGGCGCCGCCAGGAACGCCCATCCGATGAACGGTGCCGGCGCTATCATGTCGTAGTGCGCGCGTTACTGGTCGAAGATGATGCGACGATCGCCGAGTTTGTCGGTCGTGGTCTGCGCGAGGCCGGCTTTGCCGTGGACCACGCCGCAGATGGTGACGCCGGCCTGAGTCTCGCAACCGGTCAACCCTACGACGTCGCGATTGTCGATCTGATGCTTCCCAGGCGCGATGGGCTATCGCTCATCGAAGAGCTGCGGCGGCGCAGCGTCGCGACGCCGGTTCTCATCCTCAGCGCGCGCCGCTCGGTTGACGACCGGGTGCGCGGACTGCAGACCGGTGGCGACGATTACCTCACCAAGCCGTTCGCGTTCACCGAGCTGCTCGCGCGCGTCCAGGCGCTGGTCAGGCGGGCCACTCGCGCCCCGGAGCCGACCACGCTGACGGTGGACGGGCTGATGCTCGACCTGCTGTCGCGGCGCGTGACCCGCGACGGCAAACCGGTCGATCTGCGGCCGCGCGAATTTGCCCTGCTCGAGTTCCTGATGCGCCACGCCGGTCAGGTCGTTTCGAAAACGATGATCCTGTCGCACGTGTGGGAGTACAACTTCGACCCGCAGACCAACGTCGTGGACGTGCTCGTGAGCCGGTTGCGCGAGCGGGTCGATCGTCCGTTCGAAATCAAGCTGCTCCATACCGTACGGGGCGTGGGCTATGTCCTCCGGCCCTGACGCGCCGCCGCCGTTGCGCCGAACCTTCGGACTTCGTCTGGCGTTGTGGTACGCGACCCTCTTCGTGTCCGGGGCGATCGCGATCGTTTTTGTCACCTACTACCTGACCGCCTCGTCGCTGGCGCAGCGCGACCATCAGATCATCAAAGGCAAGCTCGGCGACTATGCGGCCGCCTACGTCCGCGGCGGCGTCGGCGTGCTCGCCAACACCGTTCGTTCGGAGCAGCAGACGGCGCCCGAGCGTCTGTTCGTCCGCGTCGTCGATCGCGGCGTCGAGTCGGTGGTGTTGAGCAGTCCTGACGGCTGGGATCCATCCAAGATCGAAATCGTCTCGGCCAATCTCGCCGACGGCACGCTGGTGCAGGTGGGGAAGAGCACCGAGGCCCGCGACGATCTGCTGGCGCGCTTCCGCGCCACGCTTGGGTTGGTCACGTTGATGATCGTGGCCGTGGCGCTGACCGGCGGCTGGCTGGCGACGCAGTCGGCGCTGTCACCGATTCGGCGGCTGACGCTGGCGGTTCAGCGGATTATCCGCACCGGACGAACCGATGCCCGTGTGCCGCTGGCCGGGTCGGGCGATGCGCTGGACGAACTGACCGCGCTCTTCAACGCGATGCTGGACAAGATCGAGGGCCTGGTGACCGCGATGCGCGGCTCGCTCGACAACGTCTCGCACGATCTACGCACGCCGTTGACGAGGCTGCGTGGTACCGCCGAACTGGCGCTGGCTGGTACTGCCGACGGGCTGGACGCCACCGAGCGCTATCGGGAAGCGCTGGCCGAGTGTGTCGAAGAGTCCGACCGTGTGCTGGTGATGCTCAACACATTGATGGACATCTCCGAAGCAGAAAGCGGCGCGATGCAGCTTCACCGAGAGCCCGTGGCTTTGACCGACGTCGTGGCGCGCGCCATGGACCTGTACCGCGATGTCGCCGACGCCAAAGGGGTCGCGCTGACCGCTGACTCCGTCGGTGACGTCATGGTCATCGGCGATCGGACGCGACTCGAGCAGGTGGCGGCGAACCTGCTCGACAACGCGGTCAAATACACGCCGGCGGGAGGACGGGTAGAGGTAGGCGTCCGCGCCGACGCAGGACGCGGGATCCTATCGGTCCGCGACACCGGCGCGGGTATTGCCCCCGACGAACTACCTCGCATTTTCGACCGGCTGTTCCGCGGCGATACCAGCCGAACGGAACGCGGCCTCGGTCTGGGGCTCAGCCTCGTAAAGGCCATTGTCGAGGCGCATCACGGAAGCGTCGAGGTCGAAAGCGAGCCGGGTCGCGGTTCTACCTTCGAGGTATCGCTACCGCTCGGCTGAACCCCAACGATCGTTCCAAGCTCTCACCGTTGTAATGATCCTGCAACGGCCCCGCAAGACCACCCCTCGTCTAACTCCATAGAATCGATTTCGGACACACGAAAGGACGAAGGACTCCAATGAACTCACGTTTCAACCTGACTCAGCGCGTCGTACGGAACGGCGTGGCCGTCTTCGCGGCCGCGCTACTGACGACCGGCGCCGCCTGGCACGTACTTGCCGCCGACGGCCAGGCCGCTCACGGCCCGATGGCCACCGTGACCACACCGATTGCGCACGCCATTGCAGGCGGGCGCGATTCCTACGCGGACATCGTCAGCGTCGCCGCTCCGGCAGTGGTGACGATTCGTACAGAAGGCAAGGCTCGGCCTGCCCAGACCGGATTCGAGGATCAGGACGGTCAGGGACAGGACCCCGAAGATCTGATGCGCCGCTTTTTCGGTCAGCAGTTCGACCAGCGTGGTCAGCGCGGCCAGCGTAATCCGCGACAGTCTGCGCCGCGGCAGCATGCGCTGGGCTCTGGCGTCATCGTCACCACTGATGGCTATGTCCTTACCAACTATCACGTTGTGGAAGGCGCCGAGAACATCCAGGTCGATCTCAATGACGATCGCACTGTGTCGGCCAAAGTGATCGGATCGGACAAGCCGAGCGACCTCGCGCTGCTCAAAATCAGCGCCGGCGATCTGCACCCGATTGCGGTCGGCAATTCGGACGCGGTCAAGGTCGGCGACGTCGTCCTGGCAGTGGGCAACCCGCTCGGTGTCGGACAGACTGTGACCATGGGCATCATCAGCGCCAAGGGCCGCTCCACCAGTGTGGGCGACGGCGGCTACGAGGACTTCCTGCAGACTGATGCGCCCATCAACCACGGCAATTCCGGCGGAGCGCTCGTCAACACCAAGGGCGAGCTGGTCGGCATCAACTCGCAGATTCTGTCTAATTCCGACGGCAACATCGGCATCGGTTTCGCCATCCCGTCGAACATGGTCAAGAACGTGATGGACCAGCTGCGTACCAATGGCAAGGTCACACGCGCGCAGCTTGGAGTCACTGTGCAGGGCATCTCGCCGGATATGGCCGAGAGCCTCGGTCTCAAGCAGACCAGCGGCGCCATCGTCAGCAAGGTCACGCCGGACAGCGCCGCTGACCGCGCCGGGGTGAAGCGCGGCGACGTGATTCAGTCGTTCAACGGTCAGGCCGTGCACGACACCAACACGCTGCGCAATCGCGTTGCCGAAGCCGGACCGGGCTCGACCGCGGATCTTTTGATCCTGCGCGACGGCACGGACAAGCACCTCAGCGTGAAGCTCGACGCGGCGAGTCCCGAGAAATCAGCGCGCAACGACGATCGCGAGCCCGGCAGCGACGACAAGACGGCACTCGGCGTATCGGTGGCGCCGATGACGCCGGAACTGGCGGCGCGCTTGCAGGCGCCGAAAGACGCGCACGGCCTCGTGGTCAAGGACGTCAACCCTGATGGCCGAGCGGCCGCCGCGGGCATCCAGTCGGGCGACATCATCCAGGAAGTGAACCGCACGTCGGTGAACTCCGTGGACGAGTTGAAGTCCGCGCTGCAGAAGTCGGGCGCCAAGCCGACGCTGCTGCTCATCAATCGCCAGGGCAACGATCTCTTCGTGACCGTTCGTCCGGCAAACGGCTGAACACGACGGGACGGCGACCCGAGTCTGGGAGCTCTGGTCGCCGCGCTCGCGTGTCGGGTAGGGGACGGCCTGAATGCCGCCCCCTACTTTTTTTCGCCCCGACTCTCACGACCGCCACGCCGTCACAGCCTGTGGCCCGAATCCGCGGCCGCCACTGAGATACCATTGCCGGATGATTCTCGGCGGCGTCTTCTCAGTTCTTCCCACTCCATTCTCTGAATCAGGCGAGTTCGATCCCGACAGTCTCGGGCGCGTCATCGATCTCTTCATCGCCGACGGCGTCAGCGGTTTCACCGCGCTGGGCGTCACGAGCGAAGTCGCACGGCTGACCGATGCGGAGCGCGACCGTGTGCTCGACACCGTAATCACGCACGTCAACGGCCGCGTCCCGATTGTCGCGGGCACGACGGCGGAAGGCCTGCGGACCTGCATCGACTACACCCGCCGCGCCCGGGCGGCCGGTGCATCGGCGGTGATGATCAGCCCGCCTCGCGCGCCGAAGCTCAGTTCAGACAGCGTGGCCAGGCATTTCGCCGAGGTCGCCGCCGCAGTCGACATCCCGATCGTGGTGCAGGACTTTCCGCCGGTGTCCGGGTTCACCATGGAGCCGGCGCTTCTGGCTCGGATCTCGCGCGACGTGCCGTCCGCGCGCACGATCAAGCTTGAAGACCCGCCGACCCCGTTCAAGACCTCGCGCATCCTCGAACAGACTGCCGGCATCGACGTCAACATCTTCGGCGGCCTGGGTGGCGTGTTTCTGCTCGAAGAGCTGATGGCCGGCGCCGCCGGCGCGATGACCGGGTTCGCGTTCCCGGCAATTCTCGTCAAAATCGTCACCCTGTACCGCGCCGGGCGGATCGACGATGCCGCCGCGGAGTTCTACGCCAAGGTGCCACTGATGCGCTTCGAATTCCAGGAGGGCATCGGCATGGCCATCCGCAAGGAAGTCCTGCGCCGTCGCGGAGCCATCGCTCACGCCGGCGTCCGCCCGCCGGGCGGCGTCCTCGACAAGGCGACGAAGGAAGCGCTCGATCGCGTCCTGGCGTACGCCGGCGAACGCACAACCTAACTCGGAGAAACCAGTCAATGGATCTTGGTCTGAAGAACAAAGTGGCCATGGTGGGCGGCGCCAGCAAGGGGCTCGGCCTTGCGGTTGCGCGCGCGCTGGCGGCTGACGGTGCGCACGTCTGCATCGCTTCGCGCGATCAGGCAGCCGTGAAAGCGGCAGCCGAGACGATCAACGGCGCCGGCGGGGGACGCGCGTTTGCGGTGGCGGCCGATCTCAGTCAGGCGGATGCGATTGCCGCGTGGCACGCGGCCGCCGTGAAGGAATTCGGCGGCGTCGATCTGTTGTTCGCGAACACAGGTGGGCCACCTGCCGGCACGTCGCTGTCGTTCGACGATGGAGCGTGGCAGGCGGCGTTCGAGCTGCTGCTGCTGAGCGCGGTGAGAACAGTCCGTCTGGTTGTTCCTGACATGAAGGCTCGAGGCGGCGGCGCGATCCTGATCGGCACTTCGTCAACCGTGAAGGAGCCGGTGCCGAACCTGGCGCTGTCGAACGTGATGCGATCGGGCGTCACGGCGTTCGCGAAGACGCTGTCCCTCGAGCTGGCGCCGGATAAGATTCGCGTCAACACGCTGATCCCCGGACGCATCGCCACCGATCGCCTGCGGCAGCTTGACGAGGGCAACGCCAAACGGGCCGGCATTTCACTCGAAGAACAGCAGAAGCGTGGCGCGGGCACGATTCCGATTGGCCGCTACGGATCACCGGACGACTTCGGCCGGGTCGGCGCGTTCCTTCTGTCCGACGCCGCGTCCTACATCACCGGTGCATCGGTGCAGGTGGACGGCGGATTGATCAAGGGCCTGCTGTAGATGAGTGTCGCTCGCAAGATCCTGCTGGCGATGTCCACCAACGCGTGGCTGCGCGAGCGCGCCACGAAGACCGCGTTCGTGCGCCGGTCGGTGTCCACGTTCATGCCGGGCGAGAAGCTCGAGGATGCCATGGCCGCCGCCGCGGTGCAGCAGCGGGACGGCATCGGGACGATTTTCACGAAGCTGGGGGAAAACCTCACCCGCGTCGAAGAGGCCGAAGACGTCACGCAGCACTACCTGGATACCCTTGACAAGATTCAATCAGCAGGTTTGCGGGCCCAGATCTCGGTGAAGCCGACACAGCTGGGTCTCGATCTGGACAAGGAGCTGTGCTTTCGCAATCTGCAGCGTCTGATCGATCGCGCAACGGAGCGAGGCAACTTCGTCTGGATCGACATGGAGAGTTCTCCGTATGTCGATCCGACGCTCGACCTGTTCCGCCGCAGCCGCGCGCGGTCGACGCTGGTGGGGATCGCCATCCAGGCGTACCTGTATCGAACGGAAAAAGACATCGAATCGCTTCTGCCGCTCGGCGCTGCCATCCGCATGGTGGAGGGCGCGTACCTCGAATCGCCGGACGTCGCGTTTCCAAAAAAATCCGACGTGGACGAAAACTTCTACAAGATGTCGTGCCGGCTGTTGAGCGCCGAAGCGCAACGCGCCGGCTGTCTGCTGCACATGGCCACGCACGATCCTGTTCTGGTCGATCGCCTCACGGCCTTCATCGACGCGCAGCAGGTTCCGGCGACTGCGTTTGAGTTCGCGATGCTCTACGGCATCCAGCGCTCGCTTCAGCAGCGCCTCGTGAAGGCTGGCCGTCCCCTTCGCGTCCTGATCGCGTACGGCGAGTACTGGTTCGCCTGGTATATGCGCCGTCTCGCCGAGCGTCCCGCTAACGTCTGGTTCGTCGTCAAAAATATCTTCGGTTGAGGGATGGAGTGAGGGGCGGGAAGATTTGAGGATCTGAGGATTTAAGGATTTACGGATTTATCTAAGGATCTTGGAATCTTCGATTCCAACGCGCAGAGCCCCGCCCCTCTCCACTTTCCCCGACAATGCATCGCTTTTCAGAAGGAGAGTCGACGTGTCTCTACGCGAACAGCTTGGCTGGAACGATTTCTTCGAGCAGCAGTGCTCAGCTGAGAACGTCACGCTGCGCGGGCACCGTTTGCTCTACGCGCGTGTCGTCGAGGAACAGCGTGGTCTCTATCGTGTCGACGGTGATGTCGACGGGTGGGTAGAGGTCAGCGGAAGGTTTCGACACGATGCCGCGACCGCGGCGGACTTTCCGGCGGTGGGCGACTGGGTCGGCGTGGATGGCGGCATCATTCACCGGCGACTCGAGCGGCGCAGCACCGTATCCCGGGCGGCGGCAGGTCGCGGCGTCGAAGAGCAGGTGGTGGCCGCCAACGTCGACATCATCTTTCTCGTGACCGCGCTGACTCAGGATCTCAATCCGCGTCGGCTGGAGCGCTACCTGACGCTGGTGTGGGACGCTGGTGCGGTCCCCGTCGTGCTGCTGAACAAGTCTGATCTTTGTGATGATCCTGCCGCCGTGTCTGAGTCGGTGCGCACGCGGTTGCCGTTGGTGGATGTGGTTGTGGTCAGCGCTCTCCAGGACGCCGGACTCGTCCAGCTGGCGCCGTATCTGCGCCCGGCGCAGACGGTGGCGCTGCTCGGCTCGTCAGGTGTCGGGAAGTCGACACTGGTCAACCACCTGCTCGGCGCGGACACGCAGCGCGTCGGCGCGATCAGCGAGGCCGACGGGAAGGGCCGTCACACCACGACCGCGCGCCAGCTCGTGACGCTGCCGGGCGGGGCGCTGCTCATCGACACGCCCGGCATGCGCGAGCTCCAGCTCTGGGGCGACGAGTCGGCGGTTGCCGGTGCGTTCGATGACATCGCAGCGCTGGCAGCCGAGTGCCGATTCGCCGATTGCGGCCACGGCACCGAGCCGGGTTGCGCCGTCCAGGACGCCGTGAACACCGGACGTCTCGATGCCGATCGCCTCGAGAATTTCCGGCGGCTCGAGCGTGAAGCGGCATTCGAGGAACGGAAGCGCGATAAGGCCGCCGCGTCCGAGACCAAGCGCAAGTGGAAACAACTCCACAAGGCACAGCGTGCGCTCTTTCGCGATCGCGATCGCGGATAAAATGCCGGCATGCGGACGCTGACGATGGCGGTGGTGTGCACTGTGGCGGTTTCGGTGGTCAGTCTCTCAGGAGAGGGCGTGGGGCGCTCGACCGCGGAGGGCGGCTCGTCTCGCAGCTTCGCGCTGCAGATGGCCACGCCACCGGTTTACAACGTTCGACTCGAGACGACCAAAGGCGCCATCGTCATCGCCGTCCATCGCGACTGGGCGCCGCTTGGGGCCGATCGGTTTCGCGAGCTGGTGATGTCCCGTTATTTCGACAACAGCCGCTTCTTTCGCGTCGTCAAGGGACAGTGGGCTCAGTTCGGCATCAACGGCGACCCCGCAGTGTCGAAGCAGTGGCGGACGCGAACGTTTCCCGACGATCCCAACAAGCAGTCGGTCATCCGGGGACGGGTGGCGTTTGCCTTCAAGGATCCGGGCGGGCGCACTACGCAGGCGTATATAAGCCTGCGCGATAATTCCTATCAGGACGCGCAAGGCTTCGCGCCGTTTGGCGAGGTCGTGACCGGCATGTCCGTCGCCGATGCGCTCTACAGCGAATATGGTGAGTCGTCTGGCGGCGGCATCCGTGCCGGCAAACAGGATCCCCTCTTCGACGGTGGCAATGCGTTTCTCGATCGTGAATTTCCGCGGCTGGATAAGCTGCTTCATGCGGTGGTGATGCCATGACTCTTCAGGACCTGCAGACGCTGCTCGACTACCACTACTGGGCGCGCGATCGATTGCTCGAAGCGATCGATCCGCTTACCCAGGAACAATTCAACAAGGCGATGGGCAGCAGCTTTACCTCGATTCGCGAAACGGTCGTTCACGTCTACGCCGCCGAAGTCGCCTGGTACTCGCGTTGGCAGGGTGTCTCGCCATCCGCACTGATGACCAGTGAATCACTTCCGGACGTCGCATCAATCCGCTCGGCCTGGGCCGAACAGGAGAAGAACATGCGGCGATTCATCGAGTCCCTTGGCGAATCGGGCGTCGGGAAGGTGTTCGACTACAAGAACCTGATGCAGCAGCCGAATACCGCGCCGTTCTGGCAGATGCTCCAGCACGTCGTCAATCACGCCAGCTATCACCGCGGTCAGGTGACGACGATGCTTCGGCAGATGGGCGCAGCGGCAGGAAAGTCGATGGACATGATCGCGTTCTACAGGACGCGGGGCTAGGAGGATTGAGCGCCGTCCGGTCGTTCGGCCTGACGCTGTTCGCGATCGTCGCGGTCGCGGTCCTCGTCGCCGGTTGGCGTGGCGGTGAGCCGTGGACTGCCGCGGCGTTCGTCGCGTTCTTCACGTCGCGGGTGGTGCGTTCGGTGATCAAGACGCCGATCAGCGGCGTCCGCCGCCGGACGCCGGCCGAGGACGCGCATCGTTTTCTTCTGGTCACCGCCGCCGGCTGGCTTGGTTCGGGTGCGCTGGCAGTCGGCGCCTCGCTGTTCGGGGAAGGGCAGGAGTGGTTCTACGTCGCGCCCTGCTTTCTCCTGTTCGGCTTCCTCCACTTGTATTTCGCCGTGCGCGCCGCGTCGCTCGACTAACGCTATTCCTCGTCTGGCGCACCGCCGCCGGACTTTGCCACATCTTCCTGCTTGACCCGATCGACGTTGAACTTCGCCGCGCTGGCGATGATCTTGTCGAACGCCTCGTCGAAGTCGAATGACGTGGCCTTGGAGAACCGCGTGTAGTTGACGCGGGACACGACGAACGGCTTCAGGTACGGGCTGGTAAGCCCTTTCGCCTTCAACTTCTCGACCGCCGCGGTCACCGCATCGTCGAGCTTCAGGATTTTTTTGCCGCGCCGCTCACGTTCCTTGAGGGCCTTGGCAATGGGCAAATCCAGGAACTCGTCGACTCGACGGAGAATCGACTGGTAGGCCCCGCCACTCAGACGGGGACGCTCCTCATAGCCGATGCCCAGAGTCAGGAACGCCGGCTGCTCGAATTCGAACGTGAAGGTGTCCTCCGAATTGTCGCTCGTCGTCGCGAGCGCGCGCGCCATCCGGATCGTCTCGAGCGATTTCTCGCGCAGGTTGTGCGCCTTCTCGGTGTTGAGCGCCAGA
>DASXGC010000422.1:0-10452 GCA_036489235.1 Vicinamibacterales bacterium | reverse complement strand
GGCCGCGCCGGTCTTGCCGAAGTTGGGATTGCCTGGTGCGGGTTTGCCATCAAGCGTCAGCCGCAGAATCTTGCCGACCGGCTGGTCCGGATCCTGAGCAGGGGTCATTCGCTGACGATCGCCGACCGCGAGGAACAGGAACTGTCCATCCGGTGAGAACGCGACGGCCGCACCTTCCTGCCCGCCCTTTCCCTTGGGCATCTGGTGCCAGAGCACTTCGAATTTGTCCAGTCTCGCCGAGGTGGCGGTGACCAGCAATTTCGCGCGGGCCAGGGCCAGGCCGCCGCCGTATTCACCAGGCTCCGCGTAGGTGAGGTAGATGCTCTGATCTGTCGCGAAATGCGGCGAGAGATAGACGCCGTGCATACCGCTTTGGCCCGACCAATAGACCGCCGGCGTCCCGAACACCGGGCTGATCTTTTTGCCCTCTTGAGACACCAGCCAGACCGGGCCGACTTTTTCAGTGACGAGCATGCGGCCGTCGGGCAGGAAGGCCAGCCGCCACGGCAGTTCAAAGGTGTCTGCCGTGGTCATGGTGAAGGGCAGACTGGATTCGGCTTTCTGTTGGCCCAGGTTGACCTGCGCCAACGCCGCAGACGAGGCCAGGACGACAAACAACGCGACTTTCGCTAATTTCACAGTCATCTCTCCTTGATTCTCGCACGCCCGACCTTGCGCGATCGCGGGCTGGTTATTCTCTTTCGCGCCGCGTCATTTCGGCATCGGGATCGAGACGGCCTTGCCGGTGCCGCGCTCGGCAATCCAAATCATGTCGCCCGCCGGTTCGACCGCCGTCGGCGTGTTGAGCCCTTCCTTGATCACCGTGACAGTTCCCTTGTCGCCGCTGACCGCGATCGCCGAGATCTTCCCGGCGCCGTTCTCCGCGACGAGAAGTTTTCCATTGGCTGCGCGCATGCCGTCCGGACCCTTCAACGGCTGATTCAGGACGATCTCGACCAGCGGCCCCGCCTTCCCCGCGTTGACCGGAATGCGGTAGATCTTGTTGGTGCGGACGTTGTTCACGTAGAGCGTGCCGTTCAAGAACGTAATCCCGTCGATGCCGATGAGCGCCTCGCGGTCTTCGAGGAACAGTTCGGCCGAAGACGATCCTGCCGGCAGCTTGAAGATTTTGCCGTTGCCGGTATCGGTGATGTAGAGCGCCTTGTCCGGACCCACCGAGAAATCGTTGCAGACGTTGCTGTCGCCCGGCAGGTTCCAGCGAATCTTCGGCGCGCCGGTGTCGAGGCTGAAGCTCCTCAGCGCGCTGTGCCGCTGCGCCGGCATGCCGGGCACCGGCGAGAGTTGACAGGTCCACAACGTGTTGGTGGAGGCGTCCGCGAGCATGCCGAGAAAAATAGTGCCCGCACCTTCGGCGCTGGCATCGACGAACTTCTCGGCGGTGGTCGAACCGGAGCGCACCTTGTAAACGAACGGCGTGCTGGCACTCCCGACGATCAGCGCCCCGCCGGGAGCCACCGTCAGGCTCTCGGGCCCCGATTTCGCATCGACGATCAGAATGTCAGCGGCAAATCCGGCTTGCGCAAAGGCCGCCACCAGAGCAGCGCAAACGGCCAGCCGTCGCGCGTTCACAATCGGCATGTCAAACCTCCCTGCCCGTTCTTCGAGTCACACCAATGCTAATATGTTTGAGCCGTTTACATCTGATTAAATGATCGATTACAGCCATTTAGTCTTCCCGTCAGCCTGGACCGCAACTCGCGGTCCGGGCGCCCGTAACAGATGTGAAACACCGCATGTCGACCGTCTTCGGTCGAGGCCGGTCACCGGTTGATATCGATACCGGTCCCTGAGGCGCCGATCGCCGCGTCACCCGACGTCTGATTGCCGACCACGTCCAGGACGCACGAGTAGAACTCGGCGAGCGTCGGCGCGAAACGCACATCGACGGCAAGCGAGCTGTTCGCCGGGACGACACCGCCGGACGGATTGGCGGTGAAGTCCGCGCCGCCGGCGCCTGTACACGAGAGCGACGTGAAGGTGATCGGCGCGTTGCCGGAATTGTTGATCGCGAACGTCCGAACCGAGCGTGAACCGATGTTGACATTGCCGAACGACAGATCACCGGTCACCGAGATGACCTTCGCGGTGACCATGACCGGCGCGGGGGACGTCGACATCGACGATCCGCAGGCGCCAGACAAAGCCGCGGTCGCGATGACTGAGAGCAGTGTGGGTTTCATGGCGGCTATTTCTCCAGCATCATGATCGTGGCGGCAAACGCCTCGATCTGACGATTCACCAACAGGACAGCCCCCTCGTGGGTCGCGTTCTCCGGATCATAGCCTGTCGGGGTCGGAGGCTTGCGCTAGAGCTTAGGACGCCTGGTGTACTCCGACCGTCGGGAACAACGACGCAATCGTCGCCACGCCATGCTCGGCTTCGGCCCGGTTGGCCATCGTCGTGTCGTCACCGTACCCGTAATAGTCGTTCTCCCCGGTCACCTGCACGAGCAGACCGTCGCGCCGTGGCACGAACGAGGTGTCCTTATAGTGCAGTCCGTAGGTGACATCCGGCTGTGAAATCAGGCGAGTGATCTGACCGCGAACCGGCGTGACCGACGAGTCACTGAACAATGCACGAGCGCCATAGCCGGTGCAATTGATCAGGGTCTTCTCTTTGAGGCGCGCGAAGTCGGCCGGCGTCTTGAACTCGGTGATCTCGAGCCGGCCGCCATTCGAGGTGAAGTCTTCGAGCAGGATTCGCGAATAGCTCGAGAGGTTGAACATCAGCTGCGAGTTGCGCCGGAGATAACGCTGCCCGAAGGGATGGCTGCCCGGCTGGTATTCGACGGCAGCCGGCAACAGATCGGGCGTCAGTTCGCGCTGTAGCGCCGCGAACTTCGGCCGCCCATCGGTTTCCTCGCGCGACGGCCGGCTCGACTGATCGGATACGCCGTAGTTATCGATGAACTCCACCGGCGTACCCGCCACTCCCAGGAACGATTGAAAGGTTTCGTAGGTCTGGCGCGACATCTGGGCCCACAGCTTCTTGAACTCCGGTGTGGCGTGTTCTTCGAGGGCGATCCGCGAGTCCGGCGTATAGAGCCCGGTGGCCCACGACGAGCGGACGTTCGGCGGAAGCTCCTTGGCGTAGATCGTGACCCGCGCGCCGGCGCGTTGCAGCTGCCGCGCGGTGGTCATGCCGAGCGCGCCGCAACCGATGACGGCGATGTCGCGCTCGCCGGTCGCCATCGCACTGGCGGTCGCGATCGCGCCGGCCCCCCACGACAACGACCATCCACTGCCACCGTGACCGTAGTTGTGCACAACTGTTTTGGCGCCGACCTTCTCGACATCCATCCGCGGACCACTGGCGCGGAACGGACGCGTGCAGACCGTGATGCGGGTGATGCGATCGGCGCTGATGCGCAGCGGCGCCAGCTGCAGGCCCTGTGTGCCGCTCGCGCCAGGTATGAGGCGGCATCCATCCACTGCGCCGAGTGCGACGAGCGCGCCGGCGCCTTTCAGGAAGTGACGGCGTCCGATCGGTCTGTGCATGCTACGGCCTCGGTCCATAAATCGGCAGCGGTTGCCCCGCTTCGAGCGCACCCAGATCGGGTGCCGTACCCAGAAACGCGTCGTTCACGTTGGGAATGACCACGCCTTTGTCGACTGCTGCCGAACCCGGCTTCAGACGGAAGTCGTAGTCCTTGAAGTTGTAGAGCCGCTGCACGGTCTTCGGATCGCGATCGAGCTTGGGGACATTGACGAAGACGTCGTAGTCCACCAACACACTGTGCCGATCCTGTCCGGTCGCTTGGGCGTACTCCGCCAGTGTCTTGAACTGTCCCGGCTGCGGCGCTCCAGTGCCAGCACCACGGCCGCCTGCAGGCGGCGCACCTCGCCCAGTCGCCGCGCCTCGCCCGACTGGAGTCGCGTCGGGATCGCCGGCACCGGCTGGCGCCGACGCCGGATCCACCACGTTCCACTGGAATGAATACGCCGCATCAGGATTTGGACGGAAGCCGTTGTAGTCCGATGAGGTATACGCGGTCAGTGTCGTGACGCTGAAGATGGCCGGCGCCGTACTCTGGCCGAGGAACAGATTGTTGAGCCAGTGCGTGTTCGCCCCCGACGGCACGGTCGTCTCGGACGTGACGGTGTTGTGGTAGAAGATGACGCCCGGTGAGCCCGCCGTGCTCCGCGTCGATCCGCCCGGCGCGTTGTAGACGATGTTGCGAATCCAGTAAATCGGACCACCTGCCGACGGTTGCGTGGACATCGGGTGCGAGGCGGAATTGATCAGGATGTTCCGCATCACCCGGATGTTGTGCATGCTGCCGTCCATCTCGATCGAGTTGTCGTGAGCGTTGGTGATGTAGTTGTTGTAGATGTCGATCGACACCGGCCGACGGTCCCAGTACTGGCGCGGCGGATAGCTCGGCCCTTCGTTCGCGTTCGAACCGTCCGGCATGCCGTACATCTCGGTGTCGATGCCATCGTGAAAATCCGCCACATAGTTGTAGCAGACGACATGGCCCGGGCCGTACAGACGAATGCCGGTGTACGACTTCATCACCGGTGGAAATTCCTGGCCGTCCACGCCGTTGAACTGCTGCCAGAACGCGCCGTTCCAGCCGATCAGGTGCTTGCTGTCGTTGCGTCCGAGAACGACGTTGTCCGCGATATAGAAGTTGCTCGAGCCCGAGTAGTTGCTGAAGACCCCCATGCCGACCTGTTCGAACCGGCAATGCTTCACGGTGATGCCCTTCGCGCCGGCGATGAACTGCGTGCCTGCCCAGATCGCGATGCTGGTGTTCCTGAAGGTGATGCCCTCGATGTAGTTGTAGTCCGCAACCTTCATGTTGAACAGGTTGAAGTTGTTGCGGCCGTCGATGATCACCTCGCCATCGCCTGCGCCTTTGATCACGATCGGCTTCTCGGGCGTGCCCTTACCTGTCAGGTAATACGTGCCTTCGAACGTCGTGGTCGCGTTGATCGTTGTCTGGTTCGCGTAGTACTCGTACTGATACGCGTAAGTGCCGGCGTGCATCAGGACGATGTCGCCTGGCTTCACACGCGGCCGTCCGCCCGGCGCGGTGTCGCCGGCGCCGCAATAGTAGTTGTAGGCGCACATCAGGCCGGTGAACGCGGGCTCCTGCTTCTGACCCTGATAACCGACCGGGTAAACGTGGTAGGTCTTGCCACCTGTCGCCGGTTTTGGCTCGGGCCGCGTACGGACGGTCACGGTTCTGGTCGCATTCGCCGCGGGGCCGCCGACGCCGTCCGGGTCGGTCAGTACCAACCGTACCTGGTAGGCCGTATCCGGCTCGAGGTCTAGGATGCTGCCGGCGAACATGTTCGGCTGCACCAGGTTGAACACGTTTGGCTGCGTCGTCTTTTCGCCGTGCAGACGCAGGAGCGGCATCCCTTTCTTCCACGCCGCCTCTCCCGCCTTGCGATAGGACACGTCAACCGAGGCGTTCCGATTGTCATCACCCTGCATCAGCCACTCGAAGCCGAGGTTGATGAGCGTTGGCGGATCGATGACGAGTTCGCCGGGAGTGACGCGAACGGCTGCGGCGACCGGCCGGCTCTGAGCCGGCGCGCGCGCCGCCGGCGTCTGGGCTGAAAGCATCGTCCCGCCGAAGGCGGTGACGAGCAGCAATGCGGTAAGGCGCGGACTGTAGATCATGAGGTGCTCCGTGGGCGTCGCGGAGAGATTCTACTGTCAATGCATCGCGACGTCGCCAGCCGGTTGTCGAGTGGGCGGCCGCCGCATGATCAATGGAAGCGGGATGAGGCACGCGACCACCAACGCCATCGTCGTGACCACCTGCACGTAGGCCATCGTGATCGCCTGGCCCTGGAGCAGACCCATGACACGAGCGTAGGCCTGTTGAGCGGCAGTGCTCGCATCGAGTCCGGCACCCTGAAGCGACTGCGCGACGCCGCCTAACAGGCTGTCGAAAGGCGCATTGCCCTGGTAGGCGTGCGCGATCAGCGTGCTCTGATTCTGCTGGCTGAAGCGCGTCAGCATCGTCGTCAACAACGCGATGCCGATGCTGCCGCCGATGTTCCGGACGAATGCGTTCATCCCGGACACCTGATTGTTCTGCTCGCGCGGAATCCCGACGTAGGCGAGCGTATTGGAGGGCAGAAAGATGAACGCCAGGCCGGAGGTCTGCATGATGCGCATCAGCGCGGCGGTCCGGAAATCGACGCCGAGACTGAGGTGCGTCGCCATGTAGTACAGGGCGCTCGAGGTGATCGCGAACCCGACGCCCATCATGATCCGCGGATCCATCCGCGACACCAGCGTGCCCGAGATCGGCATCATCACCAGCATGATGAAACCGCCGCCGGCGAGCGCCATTCCGGCAGTGGTGGCGTCGTAGCCGAGCATCGATTGCAGGAACAACGGCAGCAGCACCGTCGTTCCATTCAGGACCATGCCAAGGACGAACGTGAACACCATGGCGGCGGCAAAATTACGTCCGCGAAAGAGTCGAACGTTCACGATCGGATTGTCATGGCGCCACTCCCAGATCACCCAGATGGTCAGGAGGACCACCGCGACGATCAGCGCCGACGTGATCAGCGGCGATGCGAACCAGTCCGACTCCTGCCCCTTGTCGAGTACCAGTTGAAGGGCGCCGATACCGAGAGCCACCAGCGCAAACCCGGTGTAGTCGATGCCAGCGCCGACGCGGGTGACACGTTGCCGCTCGCGTTGCAGGTAGGGTGGATCCTCGACCATCCGCTGCGTCAGGAAGAGCGAGAGGATGCCAACAGGCACGTTGATGAAGAAGATCCAGTGCCAGCTGTAGTTGTCGGTGATCCATCCACCAATCGTCGGTCCGATGGCGGGTGCGACGACCACGGCCATGCCGTAGACGGCGAAGCCGAGGCCGCGCTGGTGTGCCGGGAATGTGTCGGCCAGGATCGCCTGTTCGCTCGGCGCGAGACCTCCGCCGCCGATGCCCTGCAGGACCCGGAACAGGACCAGCATGCCGAGGCTGGGCGCCAGCCCGCACAGGAATGAGCTGGCGGTGAACACGACCACCGACGTCATGTAAAAACGCTTGCGGCCAAATCGCGTCGCCAGCCACGCGCTGATGGGAAGGACGACTGCGTTCGACACCAGATAGCTGGTCAGGATCCAGGTCGACTCGTCCTGACTGGCGCCAAGGTTGCCGGCAATATGCGGCAGCGCCACGTTCGCGATGGAGGTGTCGAGCACTTCCATGAACGTGGCGAGGGTGACGGTCAGGGCGACGAGCCAGTGATTGTGTGACGGGCGCCACTCCGCCTCGGGCGCGACGACGACGGTCTCAGCCATAAATACGGTGACGATATTCTACAGGCCCGCCGCGCCGTGAGGTCCGCAGGCTGCGACGGCAGCTGGTCGTCCTTGTCAGTCGTTTATGCGGGTCCAGCATGCTCCGCGGCTCGATCGTTCCAACCAGGGACTGATTTCGACTAGGATTTGCTATCGCGATGTCTATTCCTTCACGCCTTCTGCTGACGCTGCTGCTGGCAATGGCCGCCTTCGGCGCTGCCTGCAGGACGGCGCCCACGTCCAGCCTTCACGCCACGCCGCCGTCGCTTGGACGGCTTCCGTACAGCGATGCCGACGTGGACTTCATGGCGGGCATGATTCCGCACCACGCTCAGGCTGTCGTCATGGCCGGATGGGCTCCCTCGCACGGCGCCCGCAAGGATGTTGCGATCTTCTGCGAGCGCATCGTCGTCGGGCAGCGCGACGAGATTGCGACGATGCAAACCTGGCTGCGCGATCGCGGCCAGGTGGTCCCCGACGCGACGTCCACGCGCCACCGGATGAAAATGAACGGTGTCGAGCACGACATGCTGATGCCGGGCATGTTGACCGACGAAGAAATGGCGGCGCTCGACCGTGCGCGCGGTCCGGAGTTCGATCGGCTGTTCCTGATCGGCATGATCAAGCACCATCAGGGCGCGATCAACATGGTGGACGTGCTCTTCGCGTCCTACGGCGCGGCGCAGGACGAGACCGTGTTCAAGTTCGCCTCAGATGTGTATGCCGATCAGTCGATCGAGATCGATCGGATGAACGAGATGCTCGAAAGCACCCCCAAATAGGAAGGGATTCACGCCGATGATGTTCCCCATGTTGACGTCACGTTTCTCGCGCGTTCTTATCGGCGGCCTGTTGGTCGGGCTGCTTGGCGCGGGTGCGCTGGGCGAGGCGGCGTGCAAGACCTCTCCGACCAAAGGCGCATCGGCTGCGCCGGCGCCCAGTACGCCTCCGCCAACCCCGGCTGCGGCACCGGCACCTGCCGCTCCCGCGCCGCCGCCGGCCGCACCGGCGGCAGCAGCGGCGCCGGCAGCGCCGGCGAGTCCCGCTGCCGCAGCGCCAACTACACCAGAGAGTGCGCCGCCTGCGGCTGGAAATCCAAGCGGCCGTGGTACGCCACCGCCGCCGCCACCGCCTCCCCCTGCGGTGATGCCGAAACCGGTCACGCCGATCGTGTCGGCCACGGCCCCGAGTCCCGATCCGCGCGTCAATCTCAAGGCTGGCCGGTGGGACGCCGAGCAGGCAGCCTGGAACATGCGCATGTTGTCGACGACGCCGCCGACCGGCAAGACGCTGGGCGCGACGCACTCGGATCTCGCGTTCACCGGCAACTACGCGGTTCAGGGTAACTACAACGGCTTCGAGATTTACGACATCTCAAACCCCTCGAAGCCGGTGCTCGCGAACTCCTACCTCTGTCCCGCGTCGCAGAACGACGTGTCGGTCTACCGCAACCTCGTCTTCATGTCGTCGGAGTCCACCAACAGCCGGGCGGACTGCGGCTTCGACGGTGTGCCGGAGCCGATCAGCAAGACGCGCGTCCGCGGCATTCGCGTGTTCGACATCGCCGACGTCAAACATCCCAAGCTGGTGACGACGGTGCAGACGTGCCGCGGATCGCATACGCATACGGTGGTGACGCAGGCGGGCAACGACAACGACGTGTTCATCTACGTGTCGGGCACTGCCGGCGTGCGGTCGCCAGACGAAGTGGCGGGATGCACGGATGGCGACATCAACGACCCCAACACTGCGCGCTTCAGGCTGGAAGTGATCAAGGTTCCGCTTCGTACGCCGATACAGGCGGCGATCGTCAGCTCGCCGCGCATCTTCCAGGATTTGCCGGTGCCGCCGAAGAGCGAGGAGCGCGACGCGTCAGACGCGCGCGATCGCGAAGCGGCAGCCGCCGCGGCAGCGGCCGCCGGACGGCCGACCGGGCGAGGTGGCCCGGACGCTGCTGGTCCGGGCGGACGGGGACGCGGCAACGCAGCGCCTACCGGTCCGAATCAGTGTCACGACATTACGGTGTACCCCGAACTCGGGATTGCCGGCGGCGCCTGCGCCGGCCTCGGTCTGTTGCTCGACATCCGCGACCCGGCGCACCCTGTTCGACTCGACGCAGCCGCTGACGCCAATATGTCGTTCTGGCACTCGGCGACCTTCAGCAACGACGGCAAGAAAATGCTGTTCACCGACGAGTGGGGCGGCGGCGGTCAGCCGCGTTGCCGGTCCACGGACAAGAAGGAGTGGGGCGCCGACGCGCTCTTCACCATCGAGAACAACAAGCTGACGTTCCACAGCTACTACAAGCTGCCGGCGGCGCAGTCAGTGTTCGAGAATTGCGTCGCGCACAACGGCTCGCTGGTCCCGATTCCCGGCCGCGACATCATGGTGCAGTCGTGGTATCAGGGTGGCCTGTCGGTGTTCGATTGGACTGACATCGATCATCCGAAGGAGATTGCCTATTTCGATCGCGGCCCCGTCGATGGCACGCGGATGGCGATGGGCGGCACCTGGTCGGCCTACTGGTACAACGGCGTCATCGTCAGCTCGGAAATCGCGCGCGGGCTCGACATTTACGAGCTGGTGCCGAGCGGTCTGATCAGCGAGAACGAGCTGGCGGCGGCGAAGACGGTGAAGATGCCGTTCGTCAATCCGCAGGATCAGCAGCGCATCGTCTGGGCGCCGAGCTTCGTGCTCGCGCGGGCGTATCTCGATCAGCTCGCACGATCGAACGGCCTCACCACCGAGACGATCGCCGCGGCGCGGACCACGCTGGCCAACGCCGAAAAGCGGAACGGAGCCGAACGCAAGACGGCTCTGACCGGGCTCGCCTCGCAATTGAAGACCGCCGCTACGGGGTCGCGGGACGAAGCCAAAGTGACCATGCTCGCCGCGACGGTCACTGATCTGTCCAAGATGGACCGCTGACGCGATGGAGCCAAGGTCGCTAGCCGAAGGCAAACGCCAACGGCTGCGACCGCCGCGCGCTGCGCCGACCTGGCCTGACCGTTGACTAGACGCCGCCGCGGCCGGTGCCCGCCGGACCCTGCGTCGTGAGTGTCGCGCCTTTCTTTGCGAAGATCATGGCCAGCAGCTTCGCCGGCTGCGTCTGGCTCGCGTTCCTCGAGACTTCGTGGGTGGCGCCGGGCT
>DASXGC010000393.1:0-12955 GCA_036489235.1 Vicinamibacterales bacterium | reverse complement strand
CTGAGCCGTACCCTCGTCACCTCCCCGCAACTCACAGATTTCAAACCATTTTTGCGGTCCCATTCCCTTGACGCTCCTGAAAAGCGGGACCTATACTGCCCTCATGGATACCAGACGCGCGTTGGCCGCCGCGACCCTGCTCGCCGGGCTCGCGGTCGTCGGCCAGGGACAGCTCGTCGCTCAGACCATCCAGCGGGCATTGTATGTCAGTGTCCTCAACGAAGCCGGGGCGCCGGTACCCGACCTCGGTCCGTCCGATTTCATCGTGCGCGAGGACAACGTCGCGCGCGAAGTGCTCAAAGTCGCACCTGCCACCGAGCCCATGCAGGTCGCGCTGCTCATCGACAACAGCCAGGCCGCCCGCGATTACATCGCCCATTATCGTCAGGCGCTCCCTGCTTTCGTGACCGCACTCGCCGACGCCGGCGAAGGCAGCGTCAGGAATGAGGTCGCCGTCATCGCGATCGCCGAGCGCCCGACCATCCTCACGGACTACACGACCAACCTGGTCAACCTGAAGAAGGGGATCGATCGCCTCTGGTCGCAGCGCAGCAGCGGCGCCTACCTGCTCGACGGAATCTACGAAACCGCGAAAGGGTTCAAGAAGCGAGAGGCGCAACGGGCCGTGATCGTCGCCATCACCGCCGAGGGACCTGAATTGAGCAACTATCATTACGACCAGGTGCTCGGCCCACTGCGTGACAACGGTGTGGCCTTCTATGCCATCGCGGTCGGTCATCCAACCGCTTCCCTGAGCGACGAGATGCGAAATCGGGCAATGGTTCTCGACATCGGCACGCGCGACTCCGGCGGCAGCTTCGATCAGCTGCTGACCAGCATGGCGCTCGGCGGCAAGCTGACACAGCTCGCAGACCAGTTGACCCATCAGTACCGCGTCACCTACGCCCGGCCGACCACGCTGATTCCGCCGGAGAAGGTGACGGTCGCGGCGGCCAAACCCAACCTGACGGCGCGCGGTACCCTCATCCGCGAATCAAAGGATAAAAAGTGAAAGCGGCCGTCGCGGTCATCGTCGCGATCGCGTCCGCCGGCGTGATTGCGACGGCGCAGGTGCCACAGCCAGCGCCTCAGCAAACGCCCCAGCAGCCGCCGCCGCAGGCACCGTTTCGCGCCGGCGTCGATGTCGTCTCGCTCAACGTCACGGTTACCGATGGCCCGGCGCACTATGTGACCGACCTGACCGCGGACGACTTCAACGTGTTCGAAGACGGCGTCAAGCAGGACGTCACGTTCTTCAACCGCACCAACCTGCCGATTGCGCTGGCGTTGCTCATGGACACCAGCGCCAGCATGGAATCGAAGCTGCCGACCGCCCAGGAAGCCGCAATCGGCTTCGGCAAACGCCTCCGGGCACAGGATCTCGCCGAAGTCATCGACTTCGACAGCCGCGTCGTGGTGCTGCAGAACTTCACCAACAGCGCGTCCGAACTCGAGGGCGCCATCCGCAAGACGTCGGCCGGCGGCTCCACCTCGCTGTTCAACGCGGTGTACATCGCGCTCAAGGACTTGAAGAAGGTGGTCGCCAAGAATTCCGACGAAATTCGCCGTCAGGCGATCATCGTGCTGTCGGACGGCGAAGACACCTCGAGCCTGCTGCCGTTCGAAGAGGTGCTCGACCTCGCCAAACGATCGGAAACGGCCATCTACTCGATCGGACTCAGGGCCAACGAGGGCTCGGCGATCGTCAGCAAGGGCTTCAAGGAAGCGGAGTTCGTGCTGCGGCAGTTCTCGCAGGAAACCGGCGGCCGCTCGTTCTTTCCGAATCAGGTCGCCGATCTCAACAACGTCTACGGGCAGATTTCCGACGAGCTCTCGAGCCAGTACACGGTCGGCTACACCTCGCGCAACCCGAAGCGCGACGGCGCCTGGCGCCGGGTCATCGTACGCGTCGGCAAGCCGAACATGACCGCGCGCACCAAGCTCGGTTACTTCGCGCCGACGCCGTCCACACGCTGAGTACATGAACGTCGTCCCTCTCGTCCTGTACGCGGCGTCGCTGGTGGCGTACGCGTGGCATTTCGCGCAGCGGACTCCGCTGCTGGGGCGCACCGCCACCACGCTGCTGGTCGCGGCGACGCTGGCACATACCTTCGCCATCGGAATGCAGACGATGGAGTTCGGACACGTGCCGGTGGCAGGAGCGACATCGGCGATTTCGACGTTCGTCTGGCTGCTGGCGCTGGCGTATCTCTGCACCGAGATGACGACGGACGAGCGCGCGATGGGCGTGTTCATTCTGCCGCTGCTGGTCGCGCTCCAGACCATTCCCGTCGTCCATCCCGGCGTTGAAGACCGCGCGCCGGTGCTGCAGGGTCCGCTGTTCGGCGTGCATGTGTCGTCGCTGTTGTTTGCCTACGCGAGCTTCGCGCTCGCCTGCGTCATCGGGATCGCTTACGTGCTGCTGTTCAAGGAAATCAAGGCGAAGCATCTCGGCTTTTTCTATGCGCGCCTCCCGTCGCTCCAGGTGCTCGACCGTATGAATCAGCGTGCCATCGTCATCGGCTGGATCGCGCTGACCATCGGTATTATTGTTGGCGGAATCTGGGCGGCACAGGCGCGGGTCGGCTACGACTCGGGCGACCCGCGGGTCCAGGCGATGTCGCTGCTGGATCCGAAGATTTTCGTGGCGCTGCTCTGCTGGTTTGTCTATTCGTTCGAGCTGTTCGCCGCGCGGCGCATCGGGTGGGGCGGCAGACGCGCCGCGTACCTCTCGGCGCTCGGATTCGCGATCGTGCTGCTGAACTTCGTGCCGATCAGCTATTTCTTCACCTCGAGTCATAACTTTTAGTCGATGAACCTCCTGCTCGTCGGAATCAGCCATCGCACCGCGCCGATCGAAGTGCGCGAACGCGTGGATTTCCAGACGCGCGCCGTCGCTGTCGAGGCGCTGGCTGCCCTCGCTGCCCGCGGCTCGGCGCGCGAGGCCGTGATTGTGTCGACGTGCAACCGCGCCGAGCTGTACGTCGCCTGCGACGAAGCCGCGACCACGCGTGCCGATCTGGTTCGCTTTCTGGCGGACTTCAACGGCATCGCGCCCGCGGACCTGACCCCGCATCTGTACGACGTCACCGACCTCGACATGGCGCGCCATCTCTTCAGGGTTGCAGCGGGACTCGACTCGCTGGTGGTCGGCGAGCCGCAGATTCTCGGCCAGGTGAAGGACGCGCACACGGTCGCGGCCGACGCACAGACCTCGGGACCGGTGCTGAACCGGCTGTTTCACGCCTCGTTCGCGGTCGGCAAACGGGTGCGCACCGAGACCGGGCTGGGTTCGGGCGCGGTGTCGGTCAGCTTCGCCGCGGTCTCGCTGGCTCGAAAAATCTTCGGCGACATCACCGGCCGCAGCGTCGCGGTCATCGGCGCCGGCGAGATGGGCAAGCTGACCGCGATGCACCTGAAGTCGCAGGGCGTGCAGCACGTCACGATCCTCAGCCGCACGATGGCTCATGCCGCGCGGACCGCCGAGGCAATCGGCGGCGCCAGCGCTGCGCCCTGGGACGAGATGGACGCCGTGCTCGCCGCCAGCGACATCGTCGTCACCGCGACCGGAGCCGCCTCGCCGATCCTGACGAAAGCCCGCATCGAACAGGTGATGCGTCCGCGGCGCAATCGGCCGCTGTTCGTGATCGATATCGCGATGCCGAGGGATGTCGAGCCGGCGGCGGGCGAAATCGAGCAGGTGTTCCTCTATAACATCGACGACCTGCAGGCGACCGTCCGCGAAAACCTCGCGCGCCGCAGCAGCGAGGTCGCCAGAGCCGAAGCGATCGTGGCGGAGGAAGTGGACAAGTTCGGCGTCTGGTTCCGATCGCGTGGCGCCATCCCCACGGTGGTCGCGCTCCGTCAGAAGTTCGAGGCGATTCGCCGGGCCGAACTCGACCGGCTCGACTTCAAGCTGTCGGCGCTGCCGCCGGAAGCGCGGGCGCGGGTCGACGAGATCACTCACCTCATGGTCGAGAAGCTGCTGCTGATGCCGACCGAACAACTGAAGGCACTCGGCGATGCGGAGACCGTGGGTGCGTATTCCGAAGCCTTGACCCGCCTGTTCGGGCTGGCCGAACCGGACGAGCGACGCAACGTCGAACCGTTCGTACGCAACCGGCCGCGCTCGTCACGCTGACCCGACGTGGCTGGCGAACTCCGACTTGGAACCCGTGGCAGCCAACTCGCCCTGTGGCAGGCGCACACGGTGAAAGCACGGATCGAGGCGGCCGGTGGCC
Organism: Vicinamibacterales bacterium; assembly: GCA_036489235.1. Lineage (GTDB taxonomy): Bacteria > Acidobacteriota > Vicinamibacteria > Vicinamibacterales > CAVVIG01 > CAVQFC01. Next base: position 8,714 of record DASXGC010000393.1, on the reverse strand, counting down.
CGCCCTGCCGCATCGTCACCATTAAAACCACCGGCGATCGGCTTCAAGAGGCGCCGCTGTCGGAGATCGGCGGCAAGCGGCTGTTCGTCAAGGAAATCGAAGACGCGCTGATGCGCGACGAGATCGATCTCGCGGTGCACAGCAGCAAGGACATGCCGGCGGTGTTACCGGATGGCCTGATCGTCGCGGCCGTTCTTCCGCGCGAAGATCCCCGCGACGCGGTCGTCCTACCGGTACGGCAAAAAGACCAGGGGGTCCGGCTGAAGCCGGATACTACGGTTGGGAATGTAGTGTCTGGCTTTAGCCAGACCGCGACCATCGCATCGGTCGACGACCTCGTCGCCGTCCTCGGCCAGTCGCCGTCCATCGGCACCGGCAGCGTGCGACGGATCGCCCAGCTCACGCGCCTGATTCCAAACGCCCGCTTCGTGCCGATCCGCGGCAACCTCGATACGCGCCTGCGCAAGCTCGACGAAGGCGAGTACGATGCCCTGGTACTCGCAGCCGCGGGACTCCGGCGTCTTGGATTCGGACATCGGATATCCTTCGCGCTACCGGCGGACGGGTGCGTGCCGGCGCCGGGCCAGGGGATCGTGGCAATCGAAATACGAGCCGGGGACGCGGTCACGCGCAGCGCCGTCGAACGGATCGACGATGCTGCCGCGGCAGAGGCGTTCACCGCGGAGCGCGCCCTCGTGGAAACACTTGGCGGCGGATGTCAGACACCGATCGGCGCGCTGGCGACGCACCACGAGGGCGGCATGCTGGCGCTCGCCGCGACCGTGGTTGCGCTCGATGGAAGCCGGGCCATCCGCGGCCATGGCATCGGGCCCCGCAGCGAGGCGGCGGCGCTCGGGGCCCGCGTTGGCGCGCAATTGCTGGACGAAGGCGCGCGCGAAATTCTCGCGGCGGCGGCGCATCCGGCGTCGACGACCGGACCGACGATCAGCGACCGCGACTGAGCCTTGACTGCTGACTGACCTGATGACCAACAGCACCGTTTACCTCATCGGCGCCGGCCCCGGCGATCCAGGACTGATGACCGTTCGGGGTCTTCAATGCCTCGAATCGGCCGACGTCGTGCTCTACGACCACCTGGTGCCGGCGCGCGTGCTCCGTCACGCACGCGCCGATGCCGAAAAAATCGACGTCGGAACCGCCGCTCCGCAGCCGCTCGAGCAGGAAGCCATCTGTTACCTGCTGGCCGAGAAAGCGCGCGAGGGCAAGAGTGTGGCGAGACTCAAATGGGGCGACCCGTTTGTGTTCGACAGCGGCGGCTCTGAAGCGTTGTTCCTGCACGAGCAGGGCGTCAGGTTCGAAGTGGTTCCGGGCATTCCGGCGGCGATCGCCGTACCCGGGTACGCGGGCATTCCGATCACCTATCCCGGCGGCGGCGACACCCTCACCCTGGTGCGTGGACACGAGGACGAGGGCAAGGCACGCACGTCGATCGACTGGGCCAGCCTGGCTCGCCTCGACGGCACGATCGTCTGCTACGCAGGGCCGGCGCAATTGCCGGAATTCCTGGACGCGTTGATTTCACACGGGCGGCCGGCCGAGGATTCGGCCGCGATCGTCTATGACGGGACCTTGCCGACGCAGCAGACGCTGACCGGGTCACTGGCAACGCTCAGGGAAGCCCTCCGCGAGTCCACCGACCGTCGGCCCGCGATCCTGGTCGTCGGCCGCGTCGTTGCCCTGCGCGATCATCTGCGCTGGTTCGACGAGCGGCCGTTGTTCGGCAAGCGCGTGCTCGTCACCAGACCGCGCGCACAGGCGGCCGACCTGGTCGAACGACTCGAAGCGATGGGCGCGCAGGCGATTGAAGCGCCGATGATCCGGATCCTGCCGCCGGAAGACTACGCCGCGCTCGACGAGGCGTGCGCCAAGGCCGGCGGGTTCGACTGGATCGTGTTCACCAGCGCGAACGCGGTGGACGCGTTCATGGATCGCCTCGCGGCGAGCCCGCTCGATGTGCGATCGCTCGGCGGCGTACGGTTGTGCGCGGTCGGGCCGGTGACCGCGGACCGATTGACCGCACGCGGCCTGAAGGTGGACCTCGTCCCGGCCGAGTACCGCGCCGAGGCGGTCGTCCGCGCCATGATCGAGGCGTCCGACGTCAAGGGCGCCGCGGTCCTGCTGCCGCACGCCGACATCGGCCGCGAACTGATCGCGGATCAGCTGCGCAAGCGCGGCGCCGAGGTCAGCGAAGTACAGGCGTATCGAACCGTGGCGGTCGAGCCCGAACGGGATGGCGAACCGGACATCTATCGCATGCTGCTCGAGCGTCACATCGACGTCGTGACGTTTACGAGCCCGTCAGCGGTGCGCAGCTTCGTCCACCTGCTCGGGGCTGAGCCGGCGGCGGATCTGCTGCGCTCGACGATTGTCGCATCGATTGGGCCGGTGACGGCGGAGGCGGCGACGCAGTGCCAGATTTCGTCGGCGATTGTACCGGCCACGCATACCATCCCGGCGCTGGTGCATGCGATCGTAGAATACGTACGGAAACAACAGGCATGAATCCCGCCCAGACACCCACGTCGCTGACCCTGACCCGGCGGCTGCGGCGGCTGCGCCGCACCGAAACCATGCGCGCACTGGTGCGGGAAACGCGGCTGTCACCGGACATGCTCGTGCTGCCGCTGTTCGTGTGCGAAGGCGAAGGCGTGCGGCGGGAAGTGCCGTCGATGCCCGGCGTCTTCAACCTGTCGGTGGACGAGGCGGTGAACGAGGCGGCGGCCGCGAAGGGTGACGGCGTGTCGAGCGTGATTCTGTTCGGCCTGCCGGATCAGAAGGACAGCGTTGGATCGCTGGCCTACGACGCCGATGCGCCGGTGCAGTCGGCGATCCGTGCGATCAAACGCGAGGCGCCCGGTGTCCTGGTGATGACCGACGTCTGCCTCTGCGAGTACACCGACCACGGTCACTGCGGCATCGTCGTCGATCGAGAGATCGTGAATGATCCGACGGTGGAGCAACTGGTCCGCGCGGCGGTGTCTCACGCTGTCGCCGGAGCGGACATCGTCGCGCCGTCAGACATGATGGATGGCCGCGTCGGCGCGATTCGCCAGGCGCTCGACCAGCGCGGCTTCGACCAGACCGCGATCATGGCGTATGCCGCCAAGTACTGTTCGGCGTTCTACGGGCCGTTTCGCGATGCCGCGGCGTCGGCGCCGGCATTCGGCGATCGGCGCTCGCACCAGATGGATCCGGCCAACACCGCCGAAGCGTTACGCGAAGTGGCGCAGGACATCGAAGAAGGCGCCGACATCGTGATGGTCAAGCCCGCGGTCACTTACCTCGACGTCATCTCGCGGGTGAAGGAGGCGTTTCACTATCCCACCGCGGCATATCACGTCAGTGGCGAGTACGCGATGCTGAAGGCCGCCGGGCGCAACGGCTGGATCGACGAGCCGCGGGCGATGCTCGAAACGCTGACGTCGATCCGCCGCGCTGGCGCGGACATCATCATCACCTACTACGCCCGCGAAGCCGCGCGCGCCATTGGTTGAGTACGCATGCGAAGTCTGGCTTTGGTCGTTCTGTTCGGATTCGCAATACCCGGCGGCACGCCTGACCTCGACTCAGCAGCGGCGGCGCGCGATGACCGTTCGGCGGCGGCGACCGCCGCGCGTCACTCCAGCGTGGCCACTTCGGTCGCGGCGCCACAGACGGTCGACATCGAGACGAAGGATTTCTCGATCGTGCTGCCGGCTCACATCCCGACCGGACTGCTGAAGTTCACGCTGCACAATCTCGGCAAGGAACCGCACGAAGTGCGATTCATCCGCCTCGCTGGCGGTCATACGTTCGATGACTTCACGGCGTGGCAGAAGTCGAACCAGCCGATTCCCGAATGGCTGTCTCCGGCCGGCGGCATCGGCGCGGTCTCGCCCGGACTGACACAGGACTACTGGGTGTCGCTCGAACCCGGAGCGTACGTCGTGCTGTGCAGCTATCCGTCCGAGGATGGCAGTTCCCATACCGGCAAAGGACAATTCGCGCCGTTGACGGTGGACAAAGCCAGCGGCAACGGAACGACGACGATGCCGGAAGCGGACGTCACCGTGTCGCTGATGGATCACCATTTTCAATTGACCGCGCCGTTCGAAAGCCATCATCCGCTGGTACACCTGCGCAATGTCGGATCCGAACCTCACCAGGCGCTGATCGTAAGGGTGACGGACGAGGGTCAGCAGTACCCCGAACTCGCGTGGTTCGATCATGGCGGCAAGGGTCATCGGCCCGGCATGCCGATCGCCGGCTCCGCGGACGTGCCCGCTGACGGCGAAGCCTGGTTCCAGGCCAACCTGACGCCGGGGCGCTATCTGATGCTCTGCTCGCAGTCGGAGGAGGACGGCCGCCACTACGAGCTCGGGATGGTCTACGCATTCACCGTCGAATGACAGGATTGGCTTTGTCGAGGCCGCTCGTCCTGATCCTGCTGTCGTTGTTGCTGGTTTCTCCCATACACGCGCAGGGATTCAGCCGACTCAGGGGACGCATCGTCACCGAGCGCGGCGAACCGGTGAAGGACGCGGAGGTCCGCGCCGAGGCGTTTTTCGGTGCGGGGGCCGGCACGTTCGCGGGACAGCGGACGTTTTCGGCGCGCACCAACGCCAAAGGCGAGTGGACCATCCTCGGCATCACGTCCGGGATCTGGCTGTTCGAAGCGGTCGCCCCCGGGTACACACCGGAAATCACGGCGCTGCCGATTCGCCTGCTGACTGCCAGTGGCCCGAACGCCGGTGGGGAGATGCTGCTCTTCGAACTGGTCCTCAAGCCCGAGGCGTTGCGATCGGACGAACAGGGCCAGATCCTCGCCCAGAGTCTCGAGGCGGCGCTCGCGAGTAAAGGGGACGTGGTCCGGACGCGATTCGGCGTCCTGCCGGACGAAGCGGACGCGGACTTCCTCGCCGCGGCTGGCCGTGTGTCGGTTCTCGCTCGGCAGATGGATCTGGCCAGCGGATTGTTCCGCCGCGCCATCGAGCGCGATCCATCCTCCTATCGCGCGGCGCTCGGGATCGCGTCGGTCTTCCTGTTGAACCGCGACTTCGACAACGCCTCGCGCGCGTTCGATGCGGCGCGCAACCGCACGCACGACAAGGACGAGCAGAAGTTCATCAGCGCCGCAATCGGCGATTTGGCGACGATCAAGGTGCGATGAAGACAACACGATCGCGGCGATTGTTCACACGTGCCGAGGCGATTCTGCCGGGCGGCGTGGACAGTCCAGTACGTGCGTTCAAGTCGGTCGGCGCCTCGCCGCTGTTCATCCGCCGCGCGGCGGGTGCACGGATCACCGACGTCGACGGCAATACCTTCATCGACTACGTGATGTCGTGGGGACCGCTGATTCATGGCCACGCGCCGCGGTCGCTGACGAAGGCGCTGGCGTCGGTTGCGCGCGGCGGCACCAGCTTCGGTGCGCCGAGCCAGCTCGAGGTCGAGCTCGGCGAGCAGGTTCGCCGGCTGATGCCGGCGATCGAGCGGGTGCGGTTCGTCAGTTCTGGCACGGAGGCGGCGATGAGCGCCGTCCGCGTCGCTCGCGCCGCGACCGGACGTGACCGGATCCTGAAGTTCGAGGGCTGCTATCACGGCCACGCCGATGCCTTCCTGGTGAAGGCCGGATCCGGAGCCCTGACGCTGGGAACACCGACCAGCCCGGGCGTGACGCGGGCCGCGTCAGCCGACACGCTGGTCGCGTCGTACAACGACCTCGACTCGGTCCGTCGGTCGTTTGCCGCCAATCGCGGAAAAATTGCCGCAGTCATCGTCGAACCGATTGCCGGCAACATGGGACTGGTGCCGCCGGCGGATGGATTCCTGAGCGGTCTGCGGGAGATCTGCACGGCAGAGGGCGCGCTGCTGATCTTCGACGAGGTGATTTCGGGTTTTCGAGCGTCCGCTGGCGGTGCGCAAGGGCTAATCGGTGTGCGTCCCGATCTGACCTGCCTGGGCAAGATCATCGGCGGCGGTCTGCCGGTGGGTGCCTATGGCGGCCGGGCGGACTTGATGAATCTCGTCTCGCCCGCCGGTCCGGTTTATCAGGCGGGCACGCTCTCGGGCAATCCGCTGGCGATGACCGCCGGTCTGTGGTGTCTCGGCCGGCTCACACCGAAGCTCTACTCGTCGCTCTCGACGCTCGGTGCGCGGCTCGCGGCGGGTCTCGCTGACGCCGCGCGCGGGGCCGGCATCGCCCTGCAGGTGAACGGATTCGGATCGCTGGTGACGCCGTTCTTCACCGACCGCCCGGTCCGCGACTTTGCGTCAGCGACCAGCGCGAACACCGAACACTATGCCGCCTTCTTCCGCGGCATGCTGTCGCGTGGAATCTACCCGCCGCCGTCTCAATTCGAGGCGTGGTTCCTGTCGGCTGCGCACACCAGGAAGGACATCGATCGGACAATCCGCGTGGCGCACCAGGCGATGGCCGAGGTGAAACGGGCTAGCGCCACGGCATCAGGTGTTCGATCCAGCTGATGCGGGTGAGATCGTTGTAGATCACGGTCACCATCAGGCTGAGGATGACCACGAAGCCGGCGAGCAGGAACTTCTCTTTCACCTTCACGCTGAAGTCGCGGCGCGCCAGACCTTCGAGCGCCATGATGAAGATGTGGCCGCCATCGAGGATGGGGATCGGCATCAGGTTGAGCAGGCCCAGGTTCAGGCTGATCGATGCCATCAGACTGAACAGCGCAACCCAGCCGAGCGCGGCCGATTCGCCCGACAACTGCGCGATCGCCACCGGTCCCATCAGCTGCTTCGGTGAGGTCTCGCGCGTGAACAGGCCCCACAGCGTCTGGTAGATCAGCCCGCCGTATTCGATGTTCTTCTTGACGCTCAGCGATACCGCCTCGAGCGCCCCAGGTTTGAGGCTGACGGTGTCGTCCTGAATGCCGATGCCGATCCAACCGGTGCTGCCGCGTTTGATCGGCGTCACCGACAAGGTGGCAGGCGTGCCGTTGCGGAGAATCGAGACGGAGATTGCCTGATCGGGGTGCTTCGCGATTGTGTCGCGCAGCTGATACGAGAATGTGATCGGGGTGCCGTCGATCGAGACGATCACGTCGCCCGGTTTGAGGCCGGCCTTCTCAGCCGGATCGCCAGCCACCACCGATGGCACATGCGGGTGCACGTTGGGCAGCACGCCGATGTCGCCGAACTGAAAGCGGCTCTGACCCACGACCGCAGGCGTCAGCGTGCGCGATTGCTCCATGCCGGCGCGCAGGAAGGTGATCGGCGTTTCCTGATTTGGCCGTGAGCCAATGGCGATCAGGAACTGTTCCCAGGTTGAAACCGTGTGTCCGTAGACCGTGGCGATGCGGTCGCCGGGCCGGATGTCCGCCTTCGCGGCGGGCGAACCGGCGGTCACGACGCCGACCACCGGCGGCTGATCTTCGTAGGCGCCCTTGTCGACGCCCTGATACAACACCAGCGCGGTGAGAATCAGCGCGAGCAGGATGTTCATCACCGGTCCCATGATCAGGACCTGGAACCGCTCCCACTTCGTCTTCGACAGGAATTCGTCGGGTTGGCCGGTGCGCTCCTCTTCCGGATTCTCGCCCGCCATCTTCACGTAGCCGCCGAGCGGCAGCGCGCCGATGCCGTATTCAGTATCGCCACGACGGAAGCTGACAATGGTCGGGTTGAACCCGAGCTGGAATTTCAGGACGCGGATGCCGACGCGCTTGGCCGCCAGAAAATGCCCGAGTTCGTGCACGAACACGAGCACGCCGAGCACGAACGCAAACGCCAGTAATGTCGTCACGCCAATAACCTCAAGCTCTTGATTCTAACCCGTCGGCGAGCTGCTCGGTGTACGTGCGAGCCCATGCATCCACCGCGCGAACCTGTGCCAAAGTGACAACCTCCATCGAGGTGTGATCGGCCATCGCGCGCTCGATCGCCTCGGGAATCGCCCGGAAGCCCAGCCGGCCTTCCACGAATCGCGCCACGGCCACCTCGTTGGCGGCGTTGAGCACCACCGCTGCACTGCCGGCGCCGTTGAGCGCGTCGTATGCGAGCCGGAGGCAGGGAAAGGCCACCCTGTCTGCTTCCTCGAATTCGAGCCGTCCGGCGCGGACCAGGTCGAGCGAGGGCAAGGTCGCCGGCCAGCGATCAGGATACGAAAACGCGTACTGAATCGGCATACGCATGTCGGTCACGCCGAGCTGTGCGATCACCGATCCGTCAGTCAGCTCCACCATCGAGTGCACGACCGATTGTGGATGAACGACCACGTCGATCTGCGACGGTTGCACGCCGAACAACCACCGCGCCTCGATCACTTCGAGCCCCTTGTTCATGAGTGTCGCCGAATCGATCGTGATTTTCCGGCCCATCCGCCAGGTCGGGTGCTTGAGCGCATCCTCTGCCGACACGCTCTCTAGAGTGGACGCGGGCCGCCCGCGAAAAGGTCCGCCGGACGCGGTCAGCACCAGCCGCCGGATCTCGTGCTGCGCCCGGCCGTGCAGGCATTGATGAATCGCGTTGTGTTCGCTGTCGACCGGCAGAATCGCCACGCCATGCCGAGCCGCGGCGGCGGTGACGATGCCGCCGGCCATCACCAGCACTTCCTTGTTCGCGAGCGCGATGGTCTTGCCATGCTCGATCGCGGCAAGCACCGCTTCGAGGGCATCAGTGCCGCTCGACGCACAGAGCACGATGTCCACATCGGGATGGATCGCGACCGCCGCCAGTCCATCGCG
>DASXGC010000368.1:0-15939 GCA_036489235.1 Vicinamibacterales bacterium | reverse complement strand
CCGGTGCTGGTGTCCCGATCATCTGCGTTCCCATTCTGGCCATGTGAACCACGAATGATTCCGGCGGCGTGATCGGGTCGGGCGTGAACAGGACGGCGCTCTCGGTTGGCGCCATCAGCGCGTGAAGCTCGTCGAAACTCTCCGGCGACGAATCCTTCAGCGCCGCGAACGGACCAATCGCCGGCGGAAATCGCCGCGCGCGGCTGCCCCCTTCCGCGAGCGACGCCTGCCGCGTGGTCAGGGCGGTCCAGATCGGATAGTCGAGAGGATGCTGCCCGGACACGATTACTTTGGTCCGGGTTCCAGGTGTTCGAGAAAATACCGCGCGATCAGCGAATGGATGTGCAGGCTCGTGCCGGCGCCTTCCGAAATGGCGTGCGTGCGGTTCGGGTAGACCATGATGTCGAATGGCTTGCCGATTTCGACGAGCCGGTTCACCAGCCGCTCGGTGCCCTGGTAGTGCACGTTGTCGTCGCCCGAGCCGTGAACGATTAGCAGTTTCCCCTTCAGGCCGTCGGCGAAGTTGATTGGCGATCCCACACGGTAGCCTTCCGCGTTGTCCTGCGGCAGTCCCATGTAGCGTTCCTGGTAAATCGTGTCATACAGCCGCTGATCGGGGACCGGTGCAACCGAGACGCCAACCTTGAACACATCGGGAAACCGGAACATGCAATTGAGCGTGTTGGATCCGCCGCCGCTCCATCCCCAGACGCCGATGCGGCTGGTGTCAACGTAGGCATGAGTCTCTGCGAAGGCGCGAATCGCCGCCGCCTGCTCCTTCGACGACAGATCGCCGACCGTGCCGTAGACGATCTTGCGCCACGCCGCTCCCTTCGGGGCCGGCGTGCCGCGGTTGTCGAAGCTGACGATCACGTAGCCCTGGTCCGCGAGCGCACGATGGAAGAGCGAGCGTGCTCCTCCCCACCGATCGACCACCGTCTGTGAGGCCGGCTCGCCATAGACATAGACGATGACCGGATATTTTTTCGAGGCGTCGAACGACGCCGGCTTGACGATCGATCCGTCGAGCGTAACGCCGCCGCCGATATCGACGGTCACGAATTCGGTCGCCGGCGACAGCAGCGGCGCCAGCTTCGTTGTGAGCGCTGCGTTGGCCGCCAGAGTCCGCACCAGCTGGTGCGAGGGCACCTTCACGAGATCGACGGTCGGCGGCACATCGGCGCGCGACGCGGTGTGAACCGCCCACTGGCCATCGCTCGACAGCTGATAGCCGTGCGTGCCACGGTCGCCGGGAGGCGTGACGCGGTCAACGGCTCCGGCTCCGTCGAGCCGCACGCGATAAAGGAATCGCTCCAGCGCAGACGTTGGGGACGCCGTGAAATAGACCCACCCATTTCCGGCATCGACGCCGTCGAGCTCGATGACGTCGCCGTCGAATTTCGTCAGCAGCGAGTCGCCGGAACCATCGAGCGCGACGCGGTACAGGTGACGCCAGCCATCCTTCTCGCTTGACCAGATCACCGCCTTGCCGGCGTCGATTTCGATGATCCGGCTGGCGTGGTCCACCCAGGCCTTGTTACTGTCGCGAAAGATACGGCGCACGTCGCCGCTTTGCGCATCCGCCGCCAGCAGATCGTCGGTGTTCTGCAACCGGTTCAATTGCTGCAGCAGCAGTTCGCCGGAGCCGGCGGTCCACTGCAACGTCGCGAGGTAGGTGTTGCGCGGATCGCCTGGTGTCTTCATCCAGCGCGTCGCACCGCTCTCAACCTCGACGACACCGACGCGCACGGCGGAATTGGCGGTGCCGGGCTTTGGGTACGGGAACCGCGTGACGGTCGGGTACAACGCGGCGGTGTCGTTGACGAGCGTAAAAGACTCGACCCCGCTGGTGTCGAATTGCCAGTAGGCGATCGAGCGACTGTCCGGACTCCAGCGGAACCCGTCACGAATGCCCAGTTCCTCCTCGTTCACCCAGTCCGACGTGCCGTTGATGATCGTTGCCGAGCCGTCAGTGGTCAGCGCCTTGATCGCGCCTGACGCCAGCGTCTCCACGTACAGGTTCCGCTCGCGCACATAGGCAACTCGGGAGCCGTCCGGCGACAGTTTCGCGAACATCAGCGACGACTCCGGAGCATCGCCGCCAATCTTCCGCAGCGACCGCGACTCACGATCCAGCAGCCAGTAGTCGCCGCGGGTGTTCAATCGCCACACCGGCTTAGTGTTGGTGAAGATCAGTGCGCGTTGTCTGTTGGACGTCCAGGCGTAGCCGGCGATCGAAAGCGGTTTTGCCGCGTCCTTCGGCGTCAGCAGCGACGTGTCCGCCAGCACGGTACGAGCGCCGGACGTCACGTCGTACTCGGCCAGCTCCTGCGTGCCGCCGGTTCCGGTTCGTTCGACCATCCCGTAGGAGCGGCTGTCGTCGAACCAGACCGAGGGGCCGAACGTCTCCGGCGCGTAGTCGCTGCTCTGAAAAATGCGCTGCAGCTGTTCGCCGAGCTGCGTCGGCAACTGGGCTCGCACCAGCGCCGGTGCTGCACACACCAGAGAGACGAAGAAGACGATGAAGCGGCGGTGCCGGGAATGTCTGGTGGAGGTCATGACGCCCAAGTCTAATGCGGCGCAAAACGATTCGGTGTAGGGGCTTTATTGTGCGTCCGGCCGTTCCGTGACCGGGCGGCCCGGCGCCGGTGGAAGCGGTGCCTTCGCGCCTCCCTGCTTTTCGCCCGTCAACAACGCGTCAATATCGGGATAGGCGTAGATGGTGGGCGCGTGATCCTTCATCAGGCCACCGGTGTCGGCCGTCGGTCCGTAGTTGCTATGCAGATCGCGGCCGAGTACGCGAAGCATCGTAGTCAACTGGCCTCGATGATGTGACGTGTGCGTCATTCGCCGGACCACCACCCACGCACGGGTCCGGCGGACATCGAAGAACATCGTCTCGCTTTCCCACCACGATTCGTCTTTCTCGGCGAGCGCCGACAATCGCTTGCCGCTGTCCTCGGCGTACCGCTTCACGAATTCGAGGCGTGCTTCGGGCTGAGGCAACGGCGGCGCCGAGACGTCGATCCCGAGCATGTTGCGAAACCAGAGATCTTCGCTGACGCACTGATGGACCATCTGCTCGTGCACACTCCGGCCGCGCGGATCGCCATCGCGTGGCCGAAACGGCAGGTCGGTATCGTGGAACTCGCTCCAGACACTGAGAACCTTGAGGCGCTCGGAGTCGTAAGCGTCGACGAGAAAGGCGTAGCGCATATAGCGCCGATTATCGCCCCAGTTGGTGCAGCTGGGCCGTGAACGTTTCAGGATCGAGGCACCGCTAACGCAGGGATAGAATCCGAAGCGATGGACATCGCACGCAGGTCGGTCCTCGCCGCCACCATTCTTGGTTCCGGAATGACGTTTATCGACAGCACCGTCGTGAACGTGGTCCTTCCGGTGCTGGGCGAACAGCTTCACGCGACGGCGGCGCAACTCCAATGGGTGGTCGAAGCCTACATGCTGCTGCTGACGGCGCTGGTGCTGCTTGGCGGCTCGCTGGGTGATCGCTTCGGACGCCGCCGTGTCTTCGTCTTCGGCACCCTCCTGTTCGCGGCCGCATCGGCCTCGTGCGGCCTCGCCTCTGGTGTCGTCGAACTGATCGTCGCGCGAGCCGTTCAAGGCGCCGGCGCCGCGCTGCTCGTGCCGTCAAGTCTGTCGCTGATCAGTGCCACATTCGACGGACACGAAAGGGGCGCCGCGATCGGCACGTGGGCTGCCGGGACGTCGATCGCCGCAGGCGCGGGACCGATCATCGGCAGCTGGCTGGTCGAGCGCTTGTCGTGGCGCTGGGTGTTCCTCATCAATCTGCCGCTGGCCGCGATCGTGATTCTGATCGCGACGCTGCGCATGCCGGAGAGCGGCGGTGACGACAAGGCCGCACGGCAGGACTGGATCGGCGCGGCACTCGCGGCCGCCGGACTGGCTGCGCTGGTGTTCGGCCTGGTTCGCGCCGGTGGCGGCGCGTCCGCCGATCGCCTGTCGATCGGCGCGATTTCGCTCGGCGCGGTGGTGCTGACCGCGTTCGTCCTGTTCGAGCACTATCTCGATCGCGACGGCCAGAGCCACGCAATGATGCCGCTGCGCCTGTTTGCGTCGCCCACGTTTTCGGGGGTGAATTTGTTGACGCTGTTTCTGTACGCGGCGCTGGCGATCGTGATGTTCGTGCTGCCCTTCACGCTCATCGACCTGCATCACTACTCGGTGGTCGCCGCGGCGAGCTCGATGCTCCCGTTCGTGGTGGTGATGTTCGCGCTGTCGCACTGGGCCGGGACGCTGGTCGATCGCTACGGACCGAGGCTGCCGTTGATCGCCGGCCCTCTCGTCGCTGCGTCAGGCTACCTCCTGATGATGCGGGTCTCGGGCGACGGCGCCTACCTGACGGCGGTGTTGCCCGCGGTGCTGGCCATGAGCGCGGGAATGGCCGTCAGTGTCGCGCCGCTCACCACCACTGTGATGGCGGCGGTGGACGCGCGTCACGCCGGCGTCGCATCCGGCATCAACAACGCGGTCGCCAGGCTCGCCTCGGTGCTGGCGGTGGCACTGGTCGGTCTCCTGGCGTCGAACGGCTTCGCGACCGCGTTGGGACGCGCCTCAGGGCTGGCGGCCGCCCTGGCCGTACTCGGCGCCATCTGCACGGCGTTGCTGGTGGCGCCTCGCTGAGCACTGTGCCGGACGTGCTCCTCCATTTCGAAGGAACCGCTAGGTCAGCGCCTCAGCCAGCAGCGCCAGATAGCGATCGCGTGGGATTTCAATCGCACCGAGCGAGGCCAAGTGCGGTGTACGCCACTGGACGTCGAGCAGCGTCATGCCGGTGCTGCGCATCAGGTCCACCAGCGCCATCAGTGCTACCTTCGATGCGTCGCGGCGGAAGTGGAACATCGACTCCCCCGCGAACAGGCCACGGACCCGCACTCCGTAGAGACCACCAGCGAGCCCGCCGTCACGGCCGAACACCTCGACGCTGTGCGCGTAGCCCAGCTCGTGGAGCGTCGTGAAGGCGCTGATGAAATCCTCGGTGATCCATCCGTCCTTGCGGGCTGGATTGCCGCACGCGCGCATCACCTCGACGAAACAGGTGTCGATTCTCACCTCGAAATGCTTCGCACTCTGATGCATTGAGCGCGTCACCCGCAGCCCGTCGAGCGGAACGATCCCGCGCGGATCGGGCGACCACCAGCCGATGGTGCCTTCGAGCGAGCGTGGCTCCATCGGAAAAATGCCCTTGCGATAGGCGGTGATCAAGGTCGAGGGCTCGAGATCGCCGCCTAGCGTAATCAGGTCGTCGTCGGGCCAGTCCGCCGGCGGCGGAAACGACCAGCGGCTCGGACCGACCGCCTGCGGAACAGAAGACCAGTCAGTCACGGCCGCGCGCTATTTGGGATCAGCGACGAAACGATAGCCGACGCCGCGAATCGTCTGGAAGTGCCGCGGCGACGCGGGATCGTCCTCGATGTAGCGGCGCAAACGGACCACGAAGTTGTCGATGGCACGCGTGTCGGTGTCTTCGCGCACATTCCACACGTCCTCGAGGATCGCGGTCCGCGGCACGACACTGCCTTCGTGCTGAACGAAATAGCGCAGCAGCGCGGCTTCCATCAATGTCAGCGGCATGCGCTTGTCGCCGACCCGGACCTCGAGCTCCTCGAAGTCGATGCTCTTGCCGGCAAACGAGAACTGGGAGGCCACCGCCGGCGTCCGCGGTGCAGCGCCCTGCCGGAACCAGTCGTGACGCCGCAGCAATCCGTGGACGCGGGAAATCAGGATCGGCAGCTCGAATGGCTTGGCCAGGTAGTCGTCGGCGCCGGCGCCAAAGCCGCGCAGCACGTCCTCGGATCGGCCGCGCGCGGTCAGGATCAGTATGGGCACGAACTGCTTCTGCTGCCGCAGCGCGGCGACGACGTCGAAGCCGTCGATACCGGGCAGCATCACGTCGAGGATGACGAGATTGAAGCGCTCGGGCTCAGCCGTCAATCTCGCCAGCGCGTCCTCGCCATTGTCGATCAGCTCCACCTCGTGCTGCTCGGCTTCGAGATTGAAGCGCAGGCCATCCGCGATGTGCTGCTCGTCCTCGACGATCAGAATGCGGCTCATTCCGGCGCTACCACCGGCAGGTGCACGATGAATGTGCTGCCGTGACCCGGGCCGTCACTCTCCGCGAACACCTTGCCGCGGTGCCGGGCCACCACCGAGCGAACGATGAAGAGACCGAGGCCGGTGCCCTTGATTCGCGTCGCCACCGCACCCGGCACCCGATAGAAGCGCTTGAAGATGCGCTTGTGCTCCGACGGCGAGATTCCGATGCCCCGATCTCGCACTCGCATCGTCACTGTCTCGGGATTCGCCTGCTCGAGCTCCACCGCGACGCTCACGTCAGGGCCCGAGTACTTGATGGCGTTGTCGAGCAGATTCGAGACCATCGCCTTCAGCTCGGCCTCGTCGCCGATCACGCGATCGTGCGATCCGTCGAAGGTGCTGCGAAAGGTGATGGCCTCAGGCGTCAGGCGATGGCGGGATCGGGCCAGCGACACGCTGTCCTCGATGATGGCGTTGAGGTCTACCGTCGCGTGGCCGGAACGACGCAGCCGCGCGCCGGCCTGCCCGGCCCGAAGCACCTGCTCGATTGTTCCCAGCAGGCGATCGCTGTCCTCCAGCATCACGCCGTAGAACTCCTGGCGTTTGGCTTCCTCGACCTGCCGATTCTGGAGCGTCTGCAGGTAGAGCTTCATCGACGCCACCGGCGTCTTGAGCTCGTGAGTGACGGCGTTGATGAAGGCTTCGTGCTGCTCGTTGCGGCGAATCTCGCGCACCAGAAAAATGGTGTTGAGAACGACGCCGGTGATGATGAGCGGGAAGACGAGGATGCCGGCGAGCAATAAGCCGGCGTTGCGCCAGCTGATGATGACCCAGCCGACGTTGAGTGCGAGCGCTCCCCCGACCAGGCCGACGCCAAGGACGATGAAGAGCGCGGCCGATTTCCGGCGTCCGCCGGCCCTCACAGTGCCCTGCTCACGCCTCCAAGGATAACGCTAGGCGGCCATTTCCTCTGGGGTCTCGCTGATTCTGGCGACTTTCAAGTCCCAGATCAGCCCGGTTTTGCGCAGTAACTTGAGGCAGAGCCAGGTCGGGTCGAACTCGTACCACGCCAAACCATGTCGGGCCGAGGTCGGGTGCGCGTGGTGGTTGTTGTGCCAGCCTTCGCCGAACGTCACCAGGGCGACCCACCAGACATTGCGCGAGTCGTCTCGAGTGGCGAAACGGCGGCGGCCGAACATGTGCGTGGCCGAATTGATCATCCAGGTCGAGTGCAGCCCGACGACGATCCGCAGGAAGAAGGCCCAGTTGACCAGTGGCCATCCGCCGATCGGCAGCAGGATGACGCCGCTGAGAGCCAGCGGAATCCAGTGATAGCTGGTCAGCCAGCGATAGAACTTGTCCTTGGCCAGGTCCGGAGCGTAACGCGACATCCGCGCGGTGTCCGAGTGGTGCGCCTCGCCGAAAATGATCCAGCCCAGATGCGCCCAGAATCCGCTGACCCGCGGGCTGTGCGGATCCTCAGGCTGGTCGGAGTGCTGATGATGCAGCCGATGCGTCGCCACCCAGAAAATCGGACCGCCTTCGAGCGTCAGCGTGCCGCAGATAGCCAGGAAGTAGTCGAACCAGCGGTAGGTCTTGAATCCACGATGGGTGTGGAGGCGGTGATAACCCATGCTGATCCCGAGTCCGACGGCGACCCAGTACATGAACGCAGCGGTCAGCAGACGGCTCCAGGAGAACTGGAACAACGCGACGACTGCCATGATGTGAAAGGCGATCAGCACAAAGCCGGTCAGCCAGCTCAATTTGGTGTAGCGCGATTCGCTCACGAACCGCGAATCGGACGAACTCGACACGACGCTCTGCATGCGATCTCCAGGAAAGTACATTCGGATGTTTAGTACGGTAGCGAACCTGGCGTCTCGTGACTGTAAGAGTTCGGTAATACCTCCCGCGTGCATGGAACTGCGCGGGCTGGCGAGCCTCGCGGCCCGGTGTACTATGGCGCCCAGTGTCCGGTTTCCCACGTGCCACACTTAGTGGTGGTGATGTTTACGTCCGATATCGCCGCACGGCTTGTGTCACGGAGGATACGCTGCAGGCCGCCGGTGCGCTCCTCTCGAACGAGGAACGGTCCCGCTCTCAGCGATTTCATTTCGAACACGATCGCCACGAGTTCACGCTTGCGCACGCCCTGCTGCGAACGATGTTGTCGGCATTCGATGACGTGGCACCGCAAGACTGGCGGTTCGAAAGCGACAGCGACGGCAAACCCGCGGTCGCGCCGGGCGTGACCAGCTCTCCGCCATCCTTCAACCTCTCGCACTCGCACGGTCTGGTCGCCTGCGCTGTTGCCATTCACGGCGACGTCGGGGTTGACGTCGAGTCGGTGATCCGCACCACTGACTGGCGCAGCATCCTGCCGCGATATTTTTCGGCAGCCGAGGTCGCGCAAATCGATCGACTGCCGGTCACCGAGCAGGCCGGGCGTTTTTTCGAGCTGTGGACGCTGAAGGAGGCGTTCGCGAAAGCGCTCGGCGTCGGTCTGTCGCAATCGCTCGACGCCACCAGCTTCGACCTCGCCGGCACTGGGACAATTGCCAGCTCGCTGCCCGACGGCGTGCGCGCCGACGCCTGGCAGTTCGCGCTCTATCAACCGGCGCCAGACCATCGCCTCGCCGTCGCCGTCAGCGATGGAACGCCCAGGCCATGGCGAATCGACGTGCGGTCAGCCGACGATGAGACGGCGGCTCCGGCGGTCCGCTGGTCGGTGACGCGTCGATGATTCGCACGATCGAAGGCATCAGCGTCCTGGTGATGCTGTCGGTGTTCTTTGCCTACCTGATCGCGCCGCTGATCGCGGTGCTGCGCCTCAAGGTTCGCCTCGGCGCGCGGCAGCGTCCGCCGACCGTGGCCGTGGCAGCGGCACTCGTCTACGTGATCCTCTTTTTCCCGCTCGGCGCCATTGCCTACCGCGCCGCCGAACCGGTGGCTCAGTGGGTTCAGGTCACGGCGCCCGGTGCCGTCCAGCACCTGTTCGGCCCCGACAACTTCAAGCCGCTCGAGGAGGCGATCGCCGGAACGCCGCTGCCGCCGGCCGCGCGCCGGCTGGTGGCGGATCGGCTGGCTCACAGCATCGCGTCGCTGGAACACGAGACGCGGCAGACGCTCGACGAGTTGATCGCCGCTGCAGAGCACGCCTGGTGGCTGATCGTGGTGCCGATCGCCGCGTTCGCGCTGCTGACGGCGGCTCCGGGGTTCCAGCGGTCGTCGCTCCGCGTGCTCAAGCGCGGACGGGTCTGGCGGGCGGAAGAGTACCTCCGCGACGTCAACAGCGCGATGGCCGGCTACGTCCGCGCGCAGGCCGTCGCCAGCGTCATCGTCGGCACGGCGTGCGTGGCCGGGTTCACCGTCCTGGGCCTCGAGTCGGCAGTCTCAATGGGTGTGGCTGCGGGGGTGCTCGAGCTCTTTCCCGTACTCGGGCCGATCACCGCGGCGCTGATGGTCAGCGTCGAGGCCGGCGACCTGCTGGTGGGCGTGCTGCTGTTCCTGGCAGGACTGCGGATCGTCGAGGACTACGTGATTTATCCGCGGTTGATCGAGCACGGCATGCACCTGCCGACGCCAGTCGTCATCCTGACGATCTGGCTCGGCGCGGTGTTTTTTGGTGTGGCGGGTGTGGTGCTGGCGATTCCGGTCGCCGGCCTGATCTCGGTCAGCGTCCGGCACCGGCGCGAGCATCGCGAAGCGGAGCGGCTCGCCGGCAATCCGGCGTGAAACGCGCTACGAGCCGGGCGTCGTCTGCTTGGCGGCTTCGCGCGCCTTCATCATCTTGGCGAGCTGCTCCCGCCGCAGCATCTTGCGTTTCCGTTCCTTCTGAAACCGTGCACGATCCCCGTTCCGTTTCGACATGATGTCCTCTGTGATGGGGTCAGAACATTCCGACCATCATCAATTCTAATGGCGTCCGGCCGCGGCGCGGCCCAGATCGACCGCCTTGAAGCCAGGCTCACCCCAATTCATGACGAACACCGAGAAGCCCTGTTTCATGCGCATCTCGATGTCCGCGGGGGTTGAGGGGAAGCCGCAAGGAACGTTGAACTCCTTGCACGCGGCCAGCACCTGCTGAATCGCGTTCTCCCAGCCGGCGGCGTCGAATACCCGCTCGCCGGTTGCGCTGGTGGTGGTGAACACGCCGCGAAGCGTGCCCGCACCAGGCCATAGTACTCCGATGCCCTTGACGGCGGCGATTTCGCGAACGTGCGCCAGCCCTTCGCGGCTCTCGACGATCGTCCAGTTGACCAGTTCGCCATCGGGGTTGAGCGGCCACAGATCGGCTTTCTTCCGGTACTCCGCGTCGGTCATCCCCCAATAGGTGGCGGCGCCGCCAATTGCCTCTGGACGGGTTCCGCCTTTGGACGCGAACCGCATCGCCGCCAGGCCGGCGCGTACCTCGTCGGCGCTTTCGGTCTCAACGAACATGATGCCGCTGACGCCGAGGTTGAGTTCGCGCGAAATGTTTTCGACCGCCTTCGAGGTGTCGGGCGCGATCTTCGGCGTCTTGACGATGAGCGGATGCGCGAAACGCGGAAACGGCGTCCTGGTGAGAGCGCCTGCATCCGCGGTGGCCTTGACGAATTCGGCGTAGGCCGGCAGGGCGCGTTCGAGCCCGCCTTCCATGCTGCCGTTGAACAGGAAGTCGCCGGGACCGTAGGCGAGCGCCTGTATGGCCAGCTCGCTCTGGGTCTTCGGCATCACCGGCTCGGGCGGCGGCGCACCGGCGCGACCACGGCCGTTCGGGTTGCTCGGATTGTAGACACCGAACACGGCCTTTTTCTGTTCGAGCAGATCGATGACCGGGTTCAAGTGGTGACGCGTCGGCGTCTGCCCGGCGAGTCCAATGTGCAAGCCGGCGGCAGCCGCAACGGTGACGACCAGGGTCCGCGCAATGGTTCCGCGAATCATGCCCATTCCCCCGCGCGCATCAGCGGTTCGGCGGTGCCGTCGGCGCGGACGCCATCGACGTCCAGTTCGCCCGATCCGATCATGAAATCCACGTGCGTGGCGCTGCGGTTGCCGCCGGCGCCTTCGAATGCCTCGTCGCTCATCGCCTCACCACCTCGCAGCGTGAATTTGTATGCGGCGCCAAGCGCCACGTGGCTCGCTGCGTTTTCGTCGAACAACGTATTGTAGAAGAGCAGCCCCGATTGCGCGATCGGAGAGCTGTGCGGCACCAGCGCGATCTCGCCCAGTCGTGCCGCGCCGGCGTCGGTGGCGACGAGCGTGCGCAACACCTGCTCGCCCCGCTTTGCCTGGATGTCCACGACCGACCCCGCCTCGAAGCGGACGCTGAAGTCCTCGATCAGCGTACCGCCGTAACTGAGCGGCTTCGAAGAGCGCACGGTGCCGTCCACACGATCCTTGTGCGGCATCGTGAACACCTCCTCGGTCGGCAGGTTGGGCGAGAACGCGATCCCCGACGCATTGGTCGACCGGCCGCCCACCCAGATGTGGCCGTCGGGCAGGCCGATGGTCAGTTCGGTCCCCGGTCCGGTATAGCGAAGCGCGGTGTACGCCTTGCGGTTCAGCGTTTCGGTACGCGCCGACAGATCGGCCAGGTGCGCTTCCCATGCGGCGATCGGATCCGGCCGATCGAGCCGGCACAGCGCCACAATCGCGTTCCAAAGGCGCGTCATTTGCTCGGCCGGCGCGAGTCCCGGAAACACCCGCGCCGCCCAACTCGGCGCAGCGGCGGCGACCACTGCCCAGTTCGTCCGGTTGCGCGAGATGTGTTCGCGGAACGGGCGCGCACTCCTCGCCGTCGCCTGCTGTACCTGCGCCACCAGATCCGCGGGCATCAGCTTCAGTTGATCAGGGTCGTTGGCGTAGATGGAGAGGACGGCGTGGCCGGCCTCGGCGTGCTGCACGAGCGCATCGGGCAGCCACGCTGAAAACTGCTGGAAAGAGTCTCGGGGCGCATGGGCAAAGCGAACCGCCTGCAGTGCCTCGTCGCCCCAGATCGGCTCCACCAGCGCCGCACCGGCATCGTAGGCAGCCGCGGCGAGGTGGCGGACCAGTGACGCGGCTTCGAGCGCGACGCCGCCGTTGGCCAGTGGACCAATGATCAGCAGGCGCTGTCCCGGCTGCAGGTTCAGCCCGATTTTGACGGTGAGCACCGCGTAGCGCTCGAGGTGCGATTCGAGGTCGATCGGCATCGTGGGCGCATTGTACCCACTCCTCCGCGAAACCTTCGGCTGGGCTTTGCTTCTCTGTGCAGCGCGATATGATTGCTAGCTGATGCCGATCTACGATTTCCGCTGCAGAACCTGCGGCCGCGAGTTCGAAGCGCTGGTGCGGCCTCAAGACAACACCCAGCCCACCTGTGTGTCATGCCAGGGCACCGATCTCGAAAAACTGTTGTCCGGTTTCGCCGTCAGCAGCGCCGAGAAGACCCAGGCGGCCGCGAAGAAATCACGCGAGAGTCAAATCCGCGCCAACAAGGACAAGGTGGTGGCGGACGAGGAATACAGAAAAGAGCACGAAGGACACTAAAAGCCGAATCCTTAAATCAGCAAGAGACGCACTTGTGATTATTCTTCGCACCCAGTTTCTCGAGCAGCGCAACCGCGTCGGGGAACGGCTGGATGCGCTGGACCGGGCCGTTGGCCATGTCCGCAGTAGTGCGTCCTTCGCGGCTCACGGCCTTGACGTCGGCGCCCTTCGACACCAGGTACTGGATCATCTCGACGTCGCCGCGTGCCGCGGCGTGGTGCAGAGCGGTATTGCCTTCGTGGTCGTAGGCGTTGACGTCGGCGTGCAGTTCTTCCACCAGGTACTTCACTGCGGCCAGCATCCCGGTCGGCGCGAAGCGGTGTGAATTCGCGGCGAAGCCTTCACCGTAGCCGACACCCGCGGCGGCCTGCAGCGGCGTCACGGCGGGGCCGCCCACCGGCACCGGCGGCAGACCGGAGACGTCCTTGACCTCGCGGTCGACGTCGCCGGCGCGTGGACGCCCGGCCGAGCGTTCGGTCCGGATGCTCGGATCCGCGCCATAGGCGACGAGCATCTTCATCGCTTCGAGATCGCTGGCATACGCGGCACGCCAGAACGGCGTCGCACCGGCCTCGTCCACGCCTGACAGATCGAAGCTGTAGCCGGAGTACCAGATTTTCTTGTTCAAGCGGACGTTGGGATCAGCACCCTTGTCGAGCAGCGCCTTCATCAGCACTAAATACGTCGTCTGCTGGTTGAGCTGGGCGCGCGGCTGCGGGTAGAGCGCCTTGGGCGCCCATTCGCAATTGAGCGCGGCGTACAGCGGCGTGGCGTTGTTCTCCGATGCCGACAGCGGGCTCGCGCCCTTCTCAAGCAGCATCTTCGCGAGATCGAAATGACCGTTGATCGTCGCGATCAACAGCGGGCTGGTGTGATCGCCGGCACTGACCTGATTGATGTCGGCGCCTGCGGTCAGCAGCGCCGTCACCGAGGCGGCGTGGCCTTCTCGCGCTGCGAACAACAGCGGCGTCAGGCCGCCCTGCGCGGCCACGAGCTCGTTCAGCTGAAACGTCCGATCGATGCCGGGGGTCTGCGGACCGCGTCCCCGTCCGGCGGGGGCCGCTGCCGCGTTCGTGGGCGCGGCGCCGGGTGCGGCGGCGCCACGGCCGGCCGCCGCGGCGGGTGCGCCTGGCGCGCCGGCGGCGCCGGCAGCGGCGGGTTCCGGCGCGAGCTGCGGGTTACCGGTCGTAAACGCGCGCAGGGCCGCCGGATCGCGGCTGAGGGCCGCCAGGTCCGTGACCTTCGACGTCGCCTTGAGGTCGGCGCCCTTCTTCGCGAGATATTCGAGCACGGCAGCGCGATCGGACGCCGCGGCGAACATCGCCGGGGTCAGGTTCCGAAGCGACTCTGTGGCGTTGACGTTCGCCCCGGCTTCGACCAGAACCGCCGTAGCCTCGACGCTACCCGACGCTGCGGCGAACATCAGCGCGGTGGTGCCGTTGGCAGTGACGCCGTTGACGTCGGCGCCCGCCTTGAGCAGCGGCGCCAACGCCAGCGCGCTGCCGTTCTTCGCGGCGAGCAGCAGGGGCGTATACGCGCCGATGCGGGTCGTCGCCTTGACGTTGGCGCCCGCGTACAACAGCGTCTGCACGAGGTCGCCGTCGTTCTTCACCGCCGCCCAATGCAGCGCGGTCATGCCGTCGCCCTGCGCAGCGTTGACGTCGGCCGCCTGCTTCAGCAGCGAGCGCACCGCCTCGCGGTTGCCCTGCATCGCCGCATCGGCGACCGGCGCCGAAGGCGCGGCGTACAGCCACGCCGACAGCGAAAGTCCGGCAATCGCGACCCGCAGAATGTTTCGTCGTAGCATTTGGTGATCCCTACGCGACGGTGCTCGCCACGGGCGCTGACACCTTGTTCAAATCGAGTGCGGTGGTGCTGTCGCCAAAGCTCGGCAGGTCGAGGCCGAGCGATCGCGCGACGGTCAGCATCGCGTTGGCCATCGGCGTCCCGTCGGCAGCCTTCACGTGCATGTTGCCCTTCAGGGCGCCGCCGGCGTGGCCGGCGACGAACATCGGCACCCGCTTGTGATTGTGGACGTTCGAATCGCCCATCGGCGAGCCGTAGAGGATCACCGAGTTGTCGAGCAAGGTGCCGCCTTCTCCATCCGGCGTGTTCTTCAGCTTGGCGAGGAAATACGGCACCAGACTCACGTGGTACTTGTTGATCCGCGCGAAGTCGAGAATCTTGTCTTCCTTCTCCTGATGGTGTGACGCCGAGTGGAACGCGCCCTTGTAGCCGCTCTCGGGATAGACACGGTTCGAGGCATCCCGTCCGAGCTTGAAGGCGAAGACGCGGGTCAGGTCCGACGCGAACGCCAGCGCCTGCAGGTCGAACATCAGCTTGACGTGTTCGGTGAACGAGTCCGGCACACCAATCGGAGCGCCCGGCAGTTCGCGCTGCTCGCCGCTCGCGTTGTAGGCCTCGACTTTCTGAATCCGCCGCTCGACCTCACGCACATCGTCGAGGTAATCGTTCAAGCGGGCCTGGTCGGCAGTGCCGAGGTTTTTCTTCACGCGAGCGATCGAGGTGCCGAGCCAGTCCAGGATGCTGCTGTCTTCGGCGCGCCGCAGCTTCCGCTCTGCCGGAGTCGCCCCGACGCCGAACAGCTGATCGAACACCAGCCGCGGGTCGCGAATCATCGGCAGCGGCTGCGACGGCGACGACCAGCTGATCGAGTCCGTGTAGGCGCATGAATAGCCGTACGAGCAGCCGCCCGCCTGGTCCACGTTCTCGATGCACAGCTGCATCGACGGGATCGGCGTCTCCTGGCCGTATTTGTTGGCGAAGATCTGATCGAGCGACACGCCCGCGTGCAAGTCGGATCCCTGGGTCTGTTTGGGATGGGACTGCGTCAGGAACACAGCGCTCGAGCGGAAGTGGTCGCCGCCGATTTCCGGCGCGGTGAACGCCTCGGCGTTCCTCACATCCGTGTTGCTGACGATGGTGAGAGCGTCGCGGTAGGGTTCGAGTGACGCCATCGCGCTTGGACCAAGGTCGAATGCCGATCCGGCCGCCGACGGCGCCCACAGGTTGCGTTGGATCCCGATCTGCGTGCTGCCGGCCGATCCGTGCACCATTTCGAGCGCCACGAAACGCAGTTTCTTGTTGGTGGCGGCGGCGCCCTGGGCCAGCAGCGTCCGCGCCGGCACCATCGCGTCGAGCAGCGGCAGCGCCACCGCGGCGCCGAGGCCGCGCAGGATCGTGCGGCGGGACATGTGCTTGTTCGAGATCAGCATGCTCTCTCCTCTACCGTGAGCCGGCGTTCGACCGCTTCGGCTCGGCAGCCTCGGTGGTCAACGTGTGGGTGTCGGGTTTCGCAGTCCGGAACGCCGGGCTGTTGACCAGCGCCAG
>DASXGC010000297.1:0-3683 GCA_036489235.1 Vicinamibacterales bacterium | reverse complement strand
GATGAAGTCCGACCTCATCGTCAACGCCACGTAGATCGGCAGGTCCTGCTGGCGGACGGCTTCGAGCAGGGTGCGCACGAACGCGATGGCTTCGTCACGGGAGTGCGCGATGTGGGCGTTGCGGCGGAACCGGAACAGTTCCTCGAACTGATCGACGAGCACCAGCAGGTTATGGTCCTTCGGCAGCCGCGCCTGGCGAACGGCGTCGACGAGACCCTGCGGGCCACGCCGAAGCGTGGCTTCCATCAAGACGCGGTTGGTCGCGGCGAATTCCTCGTCGGTGATCCCGAGCACGTCGGGATGCGCAAGCGCCGCGGCGAGGTTGCCGACCGGATCCTCGCCCGGACGTAGCACGGCCATGCGCCAGCTCGAGCTGGCGCCGACCAGATAGCCGCCCTGCAGCGACGGAATCAGACCCGAGCGCACCAGCGACGATTTGCCGCTCCCCGACGTGCCGACCACCGCGAGGAAACGATTGGTACGCAGCCGCCGCAGCAGTTCGTCGGTTTCCTTCTCGCGGCCGAAGAACAGGTGCTCTTCGTCCGCCTCGAAGGGTCGCAACCCAGGAAATGGATTAAACAGGCCCACCTGATTTGATCTGCGCGATGAAAGGACGGAGCGGCTCGATCGCGCAGCCGTCCCATTGCGCGAGAACGGTCGCTTCGTGCGTGCGGAGCCGCTCTTTTTCCGGCGTGCGTGGACCAATCAGGCAGATGCCGATCGACGGCTGTGGCTTGGTCCGGCCGTAGCCGGCGGCCTTCTGCACTTCGCGCAGTTTCCGGCGCAGCCATAACTCATTGCCGGCGCCGTAGAAAATCAGCACGCCGTCGCACTGGGCGAGGTTCTCTTCGTGATACTCGCGGATCTCGCCCTCGTCGCCCTCGAAAATCGGGACGGCCACCTCGACCCCTTCCGCGAACAAACCATCCGACCACGGCGCCAGCGACGCGGCATCGCGCGGGTCAGCGACGATGTAGAGCTTCGGGACAGACGAGCCGCTGGTTTTGGGCGGGGGCACGACTGGGACGGAATCGGCCCGCTTCAGCCAGTCCTGCATCATGGTGCGCAGATCCTCGAAGAAGGTCTCGAGCAGATCGGCCCGGCCGGCGATCTTCGGATCCATCTTCAACTGCTCGATCAGGTTTTTCTGCCGCTCGTTGTCCACCCGCTGTCCGGCGGGTATCCAGATCAATCGCGCAAAGTCGCCGGCGACGGCGCGATCGGTGGCCAGCTCGTGCTGGATTTCGACCAGCGATGTCGCACTGCCTTCGGGGATCAGGCCGTAGTTGCGGCCGATGAGGTGAATGGACATACGACTGCGATCGAGATCGGCGGCGATCGCCGCCCGCGCCTCGTCTGCAACTTCCGGAATCGAGTGATCCGGTAGAACGGTGTAACCCTGCTGCTGCAGATCGCGCTTCAGGGCTTCTCGCTGTTCGCGAAGATCGCTGGTAGTGAGCGCCAGGTACACCGCGCCGCGGGACGGAACGGTCGATTTGGATCCGCCCGCAACCGGCGCGAGCGCCGACACGACCGAGGTGTCCGCTGGAGCAGTCTCCAGCGCCTCGAGCAGATGGACGATATCGTGCGCCAGGTCGTCGAGCTTCAGCCAGAAGTCGCGCTGCGCGTCCGCGCCGAAGACTTCGTCCAGCTCGCGGACCCTTCCGCTTTCAGGATCGATCTTGAAGAACTCGTAGCCGATCAGTGCGCGCAGTTCCGGCGGTGTCCGATCGAGCGGCACCGGCGTCTTCAGGACCTTGAACACGCGCGCCTTGTTGCTGACGTGGATTCCGCCCTGACTGCTCGCGGCACGCCAGAATTCGTCCAGCTCGCGCAGCGTCCACTCGGATTTCAGGTAGCGCGGCGAAACCACCGACACGAGCACAGCGACGTGCTTCAGGCGATCGACCAGGGTGTCGGCGAACAGATCGTTGCCCGAGAGCTTGGCGTCGCGCCAGATTTGGGGAGTCTTGCCGAGCAACTGACCGACGCGCACTTCCAAGGCGCGGTGAAAGTTCGCGACCCACCCCTTGCGACCCTCAACCAGTTCGACGTTGTCGAGATGCGCGTAGCTGATAAAAGCGTCGCCGTCGAAGATCGGGTCCATGAGATAGCCTAGTAGGCTAGAGCCAATGGCGATGAATGTCTAGGATTCCGCAGGAGCAAATCGCGCTGGATGCCGAGGATCTGCTGAAGGCCGGCGCGCCGCTCGCCGCCTACGACACGCTCGCCGATGGCCTTCGGCAGTTTCCTGATGATGTGCGAATGCGGCAGCTGCTGGCGCTGGCGCTGGCACGATCGGGCTCGAGCCGGCTGGCCAATCCGATCCTCCAGCAACTGGTTCGCGAAGGTCATCGCGACGAGGAAACGACCGGGATGCTGGCCCGCACCTACAAGGATTTGTGGGCGGCATCGACTGACCCCACTCAACGGCAGGCGCACCTCGCGCTTGCCTTCCGTCATTACTCGGATGCGTTCGAGGCCACGGGTGGCTACTGGAGCGGCATCAACGCCGCGACCATGGCGCTGCTGCTCGGAAATCGCGAGCAGTCGAAAGCGCTGGCACAGGCAGTCCGCGAGCAGTGTCTGCAGCTCGACAAAAGCGCCGGCGCGGGTGGCGATTACTGGGTGGCCGCCACACTCGGCGAATCGGCTCTGCTGCTCGAGTCCTGGAACGAAGCCGAGGATTGGTACCTTCGAGCGTCGATCCTGGGACGAGGCAAACTTGGCGACATCGTGTCCACGCGCCGAAACGCGCGTCTCATCCTCTCCCATCTCCAGGCTGACGCGACTCGCGTCGACCGCTGCTTCAACGTCCCGCTGGTCGTCGTCTTTGCCGGCCACCTGATCGACCGGCCAGGCCGATCGACACAACGCTTTCCTGCCTCGATGGAGCCTTTCGTCCGGGACGCCATTCACCGGCAGCTCGCCTTGTTGCCGCCGGCAATCGGCTACGCGTCCCCGGCATGCGGTGGCGACATCCTGTTCCTGGAGGCGATGCTCGATGCGTCGGCCGAAACACACGTGGTGCTGCCGTACGGACGCGAACGATTTCGCGCCGACAGCGTGGACCTCGGCTCCAGCGTCGATCCGGCGTACTGGAACGGCTGGAACCGTCGCTTCGATCGAGTCCTCGAGAAGGCGGCGGAAGTGGTGACGGCGTCCGAGCAGCCGTTGGGCACGGGCGCCGCGTCGTTCGAGTACGGCTTCAGGTGGCTGGATGGCGCAGCCGCGGTCAAAGCCGACGAGCTGGAGACCGAACTGGTCGCGCTGGCGCTATGGGACGGACTGGCGGGCGATGGCCCTGGGGGGACAGCTTCGTCAATCGAACACTGGCGCCGCCTCGGACGCCGCGTCGAGATCGTCGATCTCCCGAAGCCAGATGCAACGCCCGTTGTAGTGTCCGGCTTCAACCCGACCGGCGCGGATACGAACATCCATCTCGCAACGCCAGATCCAACGCTGGTCCGGCTAAAGCCGGACACTACATCTGACGTGGACGTCCACCTCCCAGCGCCCGACGTAGAGTCCGGCTTTAGCCGGACCGACGCGGACCCTAGCCGCAACGGCGCCGTCAAACCAGCAGCCTTCGAACCCCAGATCGTCGGGTTGCTCTTCGCCGACGTTCGCGGTTTCAGCGCGTTGAGCGACGATGAGATTCCGCTGTTCGTGGAGCGTGTGCT
>DASXGC010000252.1:0-30602 GCA_036489235.1 Vicinamibacterales bacterium | reverse complement strand
CTGGTGGTATCGCGTGGCGGATCAGCCGGCGATGACGGCGGTTATCTTGCCGCGCGAGCGAGCCACACCATCGAGGCAAACCGCCATCGAGTCACTGAGCCTCCGAGAAAGATCACCACAGAGGTATCGAGTCACCGAGCTCTGTGAGTACAAAACCAAAAAACTCTGTGTCCCCGTGCCTTTGTGGTTGTTCCCTTCTATGTTTTTCGGCGGGCGCTTGGCAGCGCAGGTGGTATCGACGTGGCGGAACGGCCGGCGGTGGCGGCGGTCATCTTGCCGCGAGCGAGCCAAACCATCGAGGCAAACCGCCACCGAGTCACTGAGCCTCCGAGAAAGATCACCACAAAGGTACCGAGTCACCGAGCTCTTTGAGTACAAAACCAAAAAACTCTGTGTCCCCGTGCCTTTGTGGTTGTTCCCTTCTATGTTTTTCGGCGGGCGCTCGGAAACAAAAGACTCCTTGCCCCAGTGCCTCTTGTGATTGCGACCCTCTGCGCCCCTGTGTTTTCTCGGAAGCAACGAAACGCGCTCTGGACTGGCGACGCGCAATCGGCTAGCGTTCGTGCATGCCCAGCCCGCGCGAATTGACCGACCAGCAGAAGGCGCAGTGGACTGCTGCGGCCTCCGGCTGGGAACGTTGGGGCGGCTGGTTCGAGCGCCAGAGCGGCGATCTCAGTGGCTGGATGTGCGACGCCGCCGGAGTCGGTCCCGGCAGCCGCGTCCTCGATCTGGCGTGCGGCCCCGGACCGATCGCCGTTCTCGCTTCGCAACGCGTCCGTCCTGACGGACACGTCGTCGCGACCGATCTTTCGCCGGACATGGTCGCCATCACCGTTCGCGGCAAGCTCCGCCTCGGCCTCGACAATCTCGAAGTCGTCGAGATGGACATGCAGGCGCTGACGCTTCCGGACGGATCGTTCGACGCGGCCACCTGCCGGTTCGGTTTGATGTTCTGCCCTGACCCGGTGCTGGGAGCGGCGGAGGCGCTGCGGGTGTTGCGCCAGGGTGGACGCTATGCGGTCGCGGTGTGGGACCTTCCGCCAAAGAATCCGTTCTTCACCGCGTGGACCGGCGCGCTCGGCGAATTCATGCCGATGCCGCCGCCCGATCCGACTGCGCCTGGTATCTTCAGGCTGGCGCCTCCCGGCGAGCTGGAACGGGTCCTGCGCACCGCAGGCTTTACCGACATCGTGGTCGAGTCGCGGCCGATCGAGATGACATACACATCGCTCGACGAGTATTGGACCATTCAAACTGAGCTGGCGGCGCCGCTTCGCACCGCCATGGCGACCCTCGCCGCCGACGACATCGGCCGTCTGAAGGCACGGGTGTTCGAGTCCCTGCAACCGTACATGCGCGGTGACGCCGTCCACCTTGCGGCGGTGCCGCTGTGCGCGTCGGCTTCAAAACCATAGGCGCATCGTGCTGAAATCGAATCCGATCGTCGCATTCGTCGCCACCACCGACCCCGCCCGGGCTAAAACGTTCTATGCCGGAACGCTGGGACTCCGGCTCGTCAGCGAAGACGGCTTCGCGCTCGTGTTCGACGCCGGCGGAACGATGCTCCGAATTGCCACTGTCCCGGAACATGAACCGGCCGGCTACACGGTGCTCGGCTGGCTGGTCCGCGACATCGAGCGCAGCGTCCACGACCTGCGGTCGAAAGGCGTCGCCTTCAACGTCTACGACGGCATGGGTCAGGACGAGCACGGCATCTGGTCGGCGCCGAGCGGCGCGCGCGTGGCGTGGTTTACCGATCCGGACGGCAACACGTTGTCGCTGACCGGGATTGCGCGCTCGAAACCACACCGATCGCCCGCTCGTAAAGCTGCAGCCAGGCCGATTCGGAAGTCGAAGGCGAAAGCGGTGCGGACGTCACGACGGCGCTGAGCGATCGGCCTCAGTACGATGGCCAGAGGCCTGGCGTCGCGAGTTCGACCGAGCGATTATCCGGATCGCGGAAATAAAGACTCAGTCCACCCCGGTCCCACCGGACGCGACTTTCGACGCTGATGCCGAGCGCGGCAAGGCGCGACTCCCACGCCGGGACTGCGGACGCGTCGATCGCGAACGCAAAGTGTCCGGGGCCGGCCGCGTCATGACCGGGAATCCGCCCGCCGGGCATATCGAGCGGGGTTGCGGCGCCTTTCTGGAAGAGCAGCAGGACCGTGCCTTCGCCAGCGTCGATCGCGACGAGACGATCAGTCTCCAGCATCGGCGTGACGTCGAGCAGCTGAATGTAAAACGCTGCAGTCCGCCGAAGATCGTCGCAGTCGAGGGCGGTTTCAAGAACGCGCCGGACGCGGGCGACAGTGGGCCCAGACATGGAGATCAGCGCCGCTCGAGGGTCATGCGCATGCCATGTTTCGCCCGGAGCGTGACCAGCGGCTGTGTCTCGACCGGATGACCGGCGACCAGACGCGGCTTCCAGTGCTGCGCCAGCGTGGCCACCAGCAGCACGAGCTCCATCCAGGCGAACGGCTCGCCGATGCACTGGCGCGGTCCGCCGCCAAACGGAAAATACGCAAACTTCGGCAGCGTCGCCCGAAACGCTGGCGTCCACCGATCCGGATCGAACTGGCCGGGGCTCGGGAAGTATCTCGCGTCGCGCTGGATGATGTACGGGCTCATCACGAAGATCGATCGTGGCGGCGCCACGAAGTCGCCGATGGTGAACGCGTCGATCGCACGCCGGCCGATGATCCAGGCCGGCGGATACAACCGCATCGCTTCGGTGACCACGCGCTCGACATACGGGAGCGCACCAGTGTCCGCCGTGGCCGGCAGGCGGCCGTTCAGCACACGGTCGATCTCCTCGTGCATCCTGACTTGGACATCCGGCGACTGACTGAGCAGGTACCACGTCCACGTCAGCGCATTGGCGGTGGTTTCGTGGCCCGCAAGAAAGATCGTCATCGCCTCGTCGCGCACCTGCACGTCGGTCATGCCGCGGCCGTCGTCTTCGTCCTGCGCGGCGAGCAGCATCGACAGCAGATCGCCCTGATCGCGGCCGCTGGCGCGGTGGTCGGCGATCATCCGGTAGATGATCGCGTCGAGCCGGCCTCGCGCCAGACGCGCCCGGCGCAGGCGCGGGACCGGCAGCCGCTCGATCACGTCCGAGAACGGCAGCATCGTCAGCCAGAAGGTGTCCATTACTGACGTGAGCGCTTCTCCGACGGCTGCCGCCTGCTGCTCGACGTCGACGTTGAACAACGTCTTGCCGACAATCGACAGGGTCAGGCGATTCATTTCGCGCGCGATGTCGATGGTGGCGCCCTCAACCCAGCTCCGGCGCATCCGGTCCGCGTAGGTCACCATCGTGTCGCCGTAGCCGGCGATGCGCGTGTGGTGAAACGCCGGCTGCATCAGCCGCCGCTGCCGCAGGTGGACGGCGCCTTCGCTGGTCAGCAGGCCGTTGCCGAGCACGCGCTTGGTCCGCTCCAGACCGCGGCTCTTGGTGAAGTTGCGATTGCTGGTGACGAGGATGTCCTTCACGATCTGCGGATCGCTGACCAGGAACACGCGCTCGCCGCCGAGGCGCACCGTCGCGAGGTCGCCGTAGGTGGCAGCGAGATTCGAGAAGAAGGCCAGCGGATTGCGGCCGGGCCGGTACACCAGCGACTGCAGCAGTGTTGGTTTCGGGCCGCGGGGAGTGGTCATCGCCATTCCGGATCGTAGCCCCGACGCCGCTGCTTCTGCTCAACGCTGAGGCTGATCGCGAACAACGCGAACACCTCGATCAGACCGATGAACGCGTACAAGGCATAGCGCATGAACGCGCCCGGTGTCGGCAGACAGACGTAACCGGCGTCGATACACCGCCGGGCGACAAGATCGAGCTCGGCATATTCGCGGAGGATCAACGCCATCGCGGTACCGAAAATCACGAACGAACCGGCGATGTTGCCAAGAATCATCTGCTGACTGCGCCAGCAGCTGTAGGCGACGAGAGTCCCGACCAGCGACGGCACCAGCACCATCAGGCCAATCCACGGCCAGCTCAACCCGTTCACTCGTCGCCTCGATTCAACGCCGCTCTCGCGGATCGGGGTTGACCGTCAGCGGTTGCGAATAGCTGCGCCCCTCCACGGTCAACCTGACCGTGAATGCGCCTGGGCCGACCGGTGGCGGTCCACCGCGGCCACCACCACCACCGCCGCCTCGACCACCGCGCCCCCGGCCACCTGCCGCCGGTGGCTCGGGACGGAAATCCCACACAAAACGGTGCATGCCGGCGCCGGCCGCGAGAGGCTGCTGCGGACGCTGCCACACAGCGTTGACGTTGAGCGTGTTCGGATCGATCGCAGGCACCGGATCCGCGCTCGAATAGCGTCGGACGACGGCTCCGGCAGCGTCGAGGATCTCCATAGTTACTGGACCTGCAGGCGCGGCGCCGATGAAATAGTCGATGACCGCTCCAATCGGCGCGTTCTCCGCCTCGGGTTCGTCCTTCTGCGTCGGCGTGCCATCGTCGGTGTTCGGCGGCAGCAGGATGCCGTCGGCCGGCTTGAAGAGATGCGCGGCGGCGGTTGCGATTTCCGGCGTCACCTGGCGCAGCGCGCTGATGTCGTCGAGCAGCCAGAAACCACGGCCGTGCGTCGCCACGATCAGGTCATCGCCGTGAAACGCGAGATCGCGCATCGAGCACGGTGGCAGGTTGAGTTGAAGCGACTGCCAGTGGTCGCCCTCGTCGAACGAGATGAACACGCCGAGTTCTGTGCCGGCAACGAGCAGCCCGCGTCGTTTCGGATCCTCTTTGATCGTCTGCAGGTAGACGCCGGCCGGCAAACCGTTGACGATTTTCTGCCACGTCTTACCGGCGTCCCTGGTGCGGTAGAGATACGGTTCGTTGTCCTCCAGGCGATGACGATCGACCGCCGCGTAGGCCGCGTTGGCGTCGAAATGCGAGGCTTCGAGCATGACCACCTTGCTCCACGCGCTCACGCCAGGCGGGGTCACGTTCTGCCAGGTCTTGCCGTCATCTGGCGTCACGTGAATGTAGCCATCGTCGGTACCAATCCAGAGAACAGGAGCGCGCACCGGCGAAGGCGCGATGGTGTAGATGACGCCAAGCCGCTTGGACTGCGCCGGCACGTCGGCGGCAGTGGCGGCATCGAGATTCGGAGGCGCGCCGGGATTCTCGCGCGTCATGTCGTCGCTGATGCGGGCCCAATGTTGTCCGCCGTCGCTCGTCTTGAAGAGATACTGATCGCTGAAGTAGAGCGCGTGCTGGTCAGCCGGCGAAAACACCAGCGGCAATGTCCATGTATGTCGAGGCGGCGTCGGCAGGTCGACCTCGGGCGAGATTCGATCGACCTTGCCCGTATTGACATTGCATTTCTCGACGGTGCCGCCGAACACCACGTCCGGGTCGAGCGGATCGGGTGCGGTGAACCCGCTTTCACCTCCGGCGCAGAGTGGTTCCCAATCACGCATGGTGATACCGAGGAACCGGCCGCGTGATCGCACGCGGACGGCTCCACTATCCTGTTGTGCGCCGGTCACCCAGTACGGAAAGGAATTATCCGCAGCCACACGATAGACTTGCGCCGTCGGCTGGTTCAGCCACGAACTCCACGTCGGATGCTCGTTCAGACCGTCTACGCTGACGACCGCGCCCTGGTCACCGCCGAGAATCATCCGGCTGCCGTCATCGGGCGCGATCCACAGCTGGTGGTAGTCGTCGCCGCCTGGCGATCCCTTGAATGGTTCACCGAACGTCCGTCCGCCGTCGCGCGATCGGTAAACACCAGTGTTGGACACGTAGACGAGATCCGGATTCTTCGGATCGACGACGACTTTCCCGAAATACCAGCCTCGTCCCCAGATGCGACTGTCGCCAGAGACTTTGCTCCAACTCGTCCCGCCGTCGTCGGATCGGAAGAGCCCGCCTTCCTTCGCGTCGACGATCGCGTAGACCCTCTGACCGGCCGAAGGCGCGACCGCGATGCCGATTCGACCGAGGCCGTCGTTCGGAAGGCCCTGTGTCAGCGGCTGCCAGGTCGTGCCACCGTCGGTAGATTTGAACAGCCCGCTGCCCGGGCCATAGGACGGCGGATAAATGCTCCATGGCGGACGACGGGTGTTCCAGAGCGCGGCGTAGATCGTCTGAGAGTTGGCCGGGTCGAACGCCAGATCAACAGCGCCGACGTCATTGTTCCTGAACAGAACCTTCTGCCAGGTTGCGCCGCCGTCGCGGGTCCGGAACACGCCACGATCCGGGTTGCCGCCATACGCGTGGCCCAGGGCGGCCACGAACGCCACGTCCGGGTTCTTCGGATCGACGAGCACGCGCGCAATCTGTCGCGTGTCGTCGAGGCCGATGTGCGTCCAGGTCCGGCCGGCATCCCGGGACTTGTAGACTCCGTTGCCATACGAAATCTGGGATCGCATGTCCGACTCGCCGGTGCCGACGTAGACCACGTCTGCGTTCGAGCCAGCGACCGCAATGGCCCCAATCGAGGCGATCGGCTGTGAATCAAAGATCGGCAGCCAGGTGCGCCCACTATTCGTGGACTTCCAGACGCCGCCGCCGACTGATCCGAAATAGAAGCTGTTGGGTTGGCCGGGAACACCGCTGACGGAGTTGACGCGCCCGCCCCTGAACGGTCCGATCATCCGCCACCGTAAACCTCCGAACAGCGCGGGATTGATGCCCTGCGACTGCGCCTGAAGCGCGGAAAGCGCGCTGACAACGACGGGCGCCGCCAGAGCAAGCACGACGAAAGCGAGACGGTAGTGACGACTCTTCATTGGCACGTTGATCCTCAGGGCTTGCTTGATTCTAACAAGCGTGTTGACGCCTGCGATCGAGCTAATGCGTTGGACGAGTTGCCCAGAATGCCCACGCGACGAACACCGCCTGCAGCGGCAGGCGCAGATAGAGGAATGCGATCGGGATGTCGGAAAAACGATCCGGGTAGACCGCCATGTAAAGATTCGCTGGAAATACCGCAACCAGCAGCAGCACCAGTCCCCAACCCGCAGCTGACCGGACCGACGGCACCAGCACGCCGACACCGCCCAGCACTTCGAAGAACCCGCTGACGTAGACCAGCGCCAGTGGCGAGGGCAGCGACGGCGGCGTGATGCGCACGTAGAACGACGGGTTGGCGAAGTGATTCGCGCCGGCGGCGACGAAGAACACTGCAAGCGCCAGCAACGCCCACTTTCGGAGTCCATGCATAAGCACAGTCCGGCTAAAGCCGGACGCTACTGAGAGTGACTATCGGCCCTGCGCCCGCTGGATCGCCGTGAACAGCGCCTGTCGCGTCGCCTCGGAGCCGGTGAATAGATCTTCCGGCAGGCGGGTCACGCCGCGCAGCATGTCCGAGTAGATGACGTCGGCCTGGTAGACATCGAGACTGAGTCCCGCCAGGTACTGCAGCCGGAGGTTGCGGTCGCGGTTGATGGTCGCGTCCTTCAGCCACGACGCCAGATCGGGCTTGCGGCCGGCGTAGGTCGAGAACAGATCGACCGCCGAGTTCATGCCGATCTCGTGCAGCGACTTCAGCATCGTCGCGTACTCGGGACGATGAATCTTCGCGTCCACGGCGTCGACGTCGATCTTGGTCGGTTCGACCTGGCCGACGAGCACCAGATCGTAGCCTTTTCCCTCGTTGGTGTTGCCGAACACGATGCCGTTCGGAAAGACCTGGAGGAACGTCCCGATCTCGCTCTTCACCGCGTCGATGTTGCTTTCGTACAGCTGAACGAACAGCGTGACGACGCCGCCCGGGGTGAGATGCTGCTTGGCCATCTCGAAAAACTCGGCGGTGTAGAGCATCGCCGCGCCTTTGACCCAGGGATCGAGCGGATCCGAGGTGATGGCGTCGAATTTCTCGCTGGTGGTCTCGACGAAATGCCGCGCGTCGTCGATGCGCACGTGCACCTTCGGATTGCGGACCACGTCGAAGTTGTGTTCGCTGAAGTAGGTGGAGACGACGCGAGGCACGAGCGGCTCGATTTCGGCGATGGTCTCGTGCGTCACACTTGGATCGACCGAGACCGCGCCCGCGGTCACGCCGGCGCCGCAGCCGATGACCAGGACCTTGTTCGCATGCGGCGGCAACAGCGTCGTGAGATGGCCGAGCATGCGCTGCAGCCGCATGTCCTGCGGCTCGCTCGACGCCTGCACCTTGCCGGCGTTGTGATAGTTGCGGACGCCGTTGGGCAGTTCCGACACGGCCACCGACGCGTTCAACCCCTCGCCGACGTAGATCACGTTGGCCTGGCCAACACGGGTCGCGGAATAGCGGCCGTAGGCGACCAGCAACCCGGGCAATTCGTGAACGCTGCGCGCCAGCAGGCCGGCGCTGATCATCGCGACCGCGAGCACCGCCGTGCCGCCCAGGTTCCAGCCGCTCTTCTCGCTCGCGATCCGTCCCGGATCCGTTCCGCCGACGTACGACGGCTCGAGCATCAGGAGCGCCGACAGCGCCGACACGATGATGATCACCTGTTCGGTGTGCGAGCTGCCGATCCAGGGAATCAGCAGGAAGCTGGTGATCAGTGAGCCGCCGATGGCGCCGACCGTGTTGGCGGCGTAAACGCCGCCGGACAACCGGGCCGCGTCCTGATCGGACGAAGCGACGGCCGCCAGGGCCAGCGGAAAGCTGGCGCCCCAGAGAATCGCTCCCGGCAGCACCACCCAGAGGCAGCGAACCACGTCGAGCTGAAGGGTGAACCAGGGCGTGGTCGCGATCGACGGATTAATCGGCCAGTACGGCAGCGACTCCGTGAGTTGATACGCCGCCCATGCCATCGCGCCGCACAACAGCAGCTGGCACCAGCCAAGTGCGCGGCGAGGCGACGCCAGGCCGCGGCTGAATTCCGCGGCGACGGTGCTGCCGATGCCGAGGCCGACCAGGAAGGCGGCGAGGATCAGTGCAAATGTGTAAACCGTGGCGCCGAAGTGCAGCGACAGCAGCCGCGTCCAGACCACCTCAGTCGCAAGCGCGGTCGCGCCGGAGAGCCCGATCGTCACGTAGACCGCGGCGTGGCCCGGCGGCGTGGCGGCGTGACGCACCGGCGCCTCGTCTTCCACATATGCGGTGCGTCCGGACAGGACGTACGCAATCAGCGCGACCATCAGATTGATCGCGACAGCCGCCATGGTCGCCGTTGGCACGTCGTAAACGCGTAGAAGATAAAAGCCCGCGGCGAGGGCGCCGATGACGCCGCCGGCGATGTTGCCACCGTAGAAGAATCCGAGCCACGCCACGCCGTCAGGAGTGGCGCGCACCCACCGCGAAATCGCCGGCAGCGTCGCGCCCATCAACATCGTCGGCGGCAACAGGCAGATGCCGGCGATGACGCCGCGGAAGATGATGCCGAAGACGCCTTCGCCCCCCCACGCCGTGTAGATGCCACCGACCAGCGGCATGCCGAGCAGGATCAGCACCGCGAGGGCGCCGATGCCGAGTTCGAGCGCGGCGTAGACCCGCAGCGGATGCTGACGCGCAGAAATGAGACGCGGCAGCAGCAGGCTGCCGAGACACATCCCGCCCATGAACGTGCCCAGCAGAATGCCGAGCGAGATCGATGACGAACCGATGACCAGCTGCAGCAGCTGAAACCAGACGATTTCATAAATCAGCGCGGCGCAGCCGCTGCCGATGAACAGCAGGAACAATGCAGGAAGATAGCGACGTGGATTCATATGGACAGCCGAGTTTACATCGGAGTCTTGACCGGGCGGTTCGTGGGGGAGTCTAGGCGAGGGAGGCCATCATGGCTGATGGCTAATGACTGACGGCTCCAGCTGAAGGTACCAGCGTCGAACCATTGCCATTAGCCATGAGCCATCAGCCATGGCGGGTCTTACTTCAGGTGCTTGCTGACCAGTTTCGTCATCTCGAACATGTTGACGGTCTTCTTGCCGCCGAACACGGTCTTGAGCGCATCGTCCGAGTTGATCATGCGCTTGTTCTTCTTGTCCTGGAGGCCGTTCTTCTTGATGTAGGCCCAGAGTTTCTTGGTGACCTCAGTGCGCGGAATCGGCTTCGAGCCAACGATCTCCGAGAGCGCCGCGCTCGGTGTCACCGGCTTCATGAATGCCGCGTTAGGTTTCCGCTTCGCTGCTGCCTTCTTTGCCATGTCGTCTCCTTGGGGCGCCCGCCTGGGCGTCCAATCCTAGTGCGCTCTATTATGAACGCATCCGCCCCTCTGTACCACCCTCTTTTCAGAGGGGAATCGGGGACCGCCAGAGGGAAAAATGCTTGTTTTTCCCGTTTCCCCTATGAACGGCCGGGCCTTTTTCGGAATCGCAGATCCCACACCCGATCCTGGACGACACTGAATGCGGTGATCTGTTCGGCGGCGTCGCGGCGAAAGATGATGGTGCCAAGCGTGCCGGCCTTGAAAGCGTCGAGGTAAATTGGCGTCAGCTCGATCACGGTATCGGGCCGGCGTTTCAGCTGGAGATGACCGGCCTCGACGGTTGCGGTCATCTCGGCCTCGGCCTCGTCACTGGCGTAAGTGCCCGTGTACCCCGCCAGGACGGACGGCGGCGGCGTCCATTCGGCCTCGCGCTGGTAGGTCTCGCTCGTTCCGTATGCATCGCTGGCGACAGCGCCATGCGCATCGAAGGTCCAGTGCCGGCTGTCGGGCTCGGCGCCCATCGTGAGTGACAGACCGGTCAAGGTGCTGCGATACAGGCCGTGAGCGGCGTTGACCTGGGCTGCGGTCAGGCCGTGGGCAGTCGCCTGCGAAGTCTTTATGGCATCGCCGAGAAACACCTCGGCAACGTCGTGCGCGTATGCGGCCGGCGTCGCGCTGCTCACATTGCACAGCACCGCGACCGAGACGTGCTCGGCGGGAAACCGCGTAAGGAATGCCTGATAACCGGCGGTCGACCCGCTGTGGTTCACCTCACGGATTCCCTTATACGTTTCGAGAAAGAGTCCGAGGCCGTAGCCGTGCGGCCGGCCATCGTTGAATTGACCGGGACGCTGCTGTTCCGCGATCAGCTCCGCATCGCCGGCGGTCGCCGCGTCGAAGTGCTCGTTCCACTTGAGCAGATCGCCGACGGTCGTCAGCAGCCCGCCGTTGCCGTAGACGTCCTCGAACGGCATGTCGGTGTGAAAATCCACGCCCGACGAATACGCGATCGCGCGACCCTTGACCACACGTGTGAAATCGTCGCGCCATGACGTGTGGGTCATGTTGAGCGGGACGAACAGCCGCTCGCGCGTGAATTCGGGAAACGGCTTGCCGCTGACGCGGGTCACGATCATCGCCGCCAGGTTGTAGCCGGTGTTGGAATACGACCAGTGCGTGCCGGGGACGAAATTCAGCGCCGTCTGCCGGCTGGCGATGTCGAGCATGTTCGCCTGGGTGTGCACCCGGCGTGTCCGCGGCCAGCCGGCGATGGCAGCGACGCTGCCCCAGTCGCGCAGGCCGCTCGTGTGATTGAGCATGTGGCGGATCGTGAGGGGCGATCCGTAGTCGGGCAGTTCGGGAATGTACTTACGAACCTGATCGTCCAGCGACAGCTTGCCTTCGCGTGCCAGCAGCAGCACCGCGGCCGCGGTGAACTGCTTGGACACGGATCCGGCTTCGAAGATCGACTGCGCCGTGATCGGCACATCGTGCTCGAGGTCGGCCATCCCGTAGCCCTTGGCGAGCACCGGAACGCCGTTGGTCGCGACTCCGACGGCGCAACCGGGCGTGGTGTTGGTCCATTTTTCGAACACCGCGTCGACCCTGGCGGGCGTGTTGGATGGCGGCGCGGCGGCGAGCGCGCAGGCACAGAAGAACGCGAGAAGCAAGTGGCGTCTCATGGCGCCATTCTACGCGGACAAACGAAAAGGGCGGTGATCTCTCGACC
The DNA here is from genome assembly GCA_036489235.1 of Vicinamibacterales bacterium. GTDB lineage: Bacteria > Acidobacteriota > Vicinamibacteria > Vicinamibacterales > CAVVIG01 > CAVQFC01. The sequence goes on along the minus strand of DASXGC010000252.1, from coordinate 18,772 downwards.
ACCGCCCTCGAATGGCTGATTGCTGATTGCTAAAGGCTGATTTTTAGACTCCAGCCGCTGTGGTCTTCGCCTTCGCCGGGAAGATTTCTTTGAACGCGGTCATGAAGCGCGCCATCTCGTCGGCGGTGCCGATCGAGACGCGCAGGTGCTGCGTCATCGGCGGGAACGGCCGGCCAACCAGCACCTTCTTGGTCTTGAACTCGTCGATGACCGGCTGCACGTCGCGGCCGATGTGGACCATGAAGAAGTTCGTCTCCGACGGCAGCACTTCGTAGCCGTAGGCCTCGAGATCGCCCGACGTCTTCTTGCGCAGATCGACGACCATCTTCTTGACGCTGGCCTGCGACGCGGTGTCCTTGAGCGCGGCAGCGCCGCCCCACTTCACCAGCGCGTTGATGCTGCCCATGCTGTACGGCCGCATCTTCTCGACGAACTCCTTCGAGGCGACGGCGTAGCCGAGCCGCATGCCCGCCAGCGCGGCGATCTTCGAGAAGGTGCGCGCGATGATCACCGGGCGACCTTCGAGGACGTACGGCACCGAGGTGGCGTAATTCGGATCCTCGACGAAGTGATGGTAGGCCTCGTCAATCAGCACCGGCATGCCCGCGGGGACGCCATCGAGCAGCTCCTTGATTTCCGCCTTGGTCACGATCATGCCGGTCGGGTTGTTCGGGTTGCACATGTAGACGAACCCGAGTTCCGATGCGTGGGCGTTGGCGGCCTTGATCATTGCCGGGATGTCCTGGTGATGATCCTTGGTCAGCTGCAGCTTGACCGCCGTGGACTTGATGCTGGTGGCGTGCTGGTAGACCTGGCTGTAGGACGGCTCGTTGCCGAGCACCTTCTTGCCGGCTGGCAGGAACGTGGTACCGACCACGTCGAGCACCTCGCCCGAGCCTGCGGTCAGCAGAATGTTCTCGTTCTTCACGCCGTGGTGCTTGGCGATCTCCTGCACGATGCCGCCGTCCGGATAGCCGTAACGGTTGGCGTACTTGAACGCCGAGTTCATCGCCTTCATCACCGACTCGGGCGGCCCCCAGCAGTTTTCGTTGCTCGACAGGTGCGCAAATGAATCGTAGTCGCCACCAGCCGCGCCCATTCCGTTACGGGCGCCCGCCGCGCCTGGGCGGTTCTGCGCGAACAGATCCACCTCGGACCCGAGTCCCAGGTACCCCATCGCCGCAGCGACGCCGCTCACAAACCCTCGTCGAGAAACAGTCATGGCTCCTCCGTTCTAACGTTCACCCGGGGCCGAACAATTCCGAGCATTCTAACGCGGTCCTTACGCTGGCGCGCAGCCTTTTCTCGCCAGACAAATGTGTCCGAACTGGTCATTTTGCGCCGACGTTTTCGTACCATTTCACGTTCGCCGTCGCCGTGCCGATGCACACGATGTCCACGCGCTTGTCCCCGTTCAGGTCGCTGGCAGCGCAACCCGCGCCGGCCATGCCGCCCTCGTCGAGCACCCGCCTCGTCCAGGTGGCGCCGTCAGGCGACGAGCTGTACATGATCAGGCTGTGCGTGCCGCCACGCTGTCCGACGATGATCTCGTCGCGGCCGTCACCGTCAAAGTCGGAGACGATGATCGCGTGGCCGTCGGCGATGGTGTCGTCGATCATCTGGCGCGGCCAGCTCGATCCGTTCTCGCGATAGACGACGATCTCATTGCCGTGCCACGGTTCGATGGTCGCGATGAAACGCTGCTTGCCGAGATGCCCGAGCGCGATGTCGCTGGCGCCGCTCTTGGGCCACGGATCGGGATCGCCCTTGATCAGTTCGGTCGGCGTCCATTTGCCGTTGGCGAATTTGTGCAGGTAGATGCCCATGAATCCGGCGCTCATCACCGCCTGACCCTTGACGCCCGGCCACGTCATCGGCTCGATGCCGTGGATCAATCCGGTGAATGTGTCGGTGACGGTTTCGCGCTTGAAGTCCGGCGCGCGGTAGTAGTCGATCGTCACCGGGCTCTTGTAGTCCGGCGCCACAGCTTCGGGCCCGATCAGCGGCGCGAGCATCAGCACCTTCTTGCCGCTGCCATCGGCGTCCACCCAGCGCAGGCGATGCGCAGTGGGAATCCGGTCGATCTCCTTCACCGTCCACGGCTGCGCCGGATCACCGTTGTGCATCAGGATGGACAGCACGCCGGTGCTGGTCTTGGGTGACGTCGTGAAACCCTCGGCCAGCGCCAGCTCCGGAATCCCGTCGCCGTCGAGATCGTAGGCCGAGGTGTTGATCATCTGTTTTCGATCGGCGGCGATCACGTGGCGCTGCCAGCCCGGATTCTCGAACCACACCAGTTCGGGAACACCCGAGGCCAGCGCAATGATGTCCGGCTTGCCGTCCTTGTTCATGTCCGCGACCACCACCTGGTAGCCGCCGCGAAGACCGGTGCCGATTTCGTGCGCCACGAACTGGACACTGCCCGCCGGGGCCTGGGCCGTGAGCGGCGCGAACCGCGCGGTCACCGCCAGCACCGCTGCCATCGATAGAAATCCGATCGCCGTTGTTCGAAGCCTCATGCGCTCTCCTCGAGAAATGCCGGAGCCGACTATACGCTACCAGTCCGTCGACCGGTAGTCCTTGAGGAACTGTCCCCAGACATGCGCGCCGGTGTTGAACCCACGGATGATGGGCGCCACAATCCGTGCGGCGCCGTCAACGCTGTCGAGCGGCGGGTGAAAGCGATGGTCGGCGGTCTTGCGCTCGGCGATGTCCGCCGGATCCTCGTCGGTCACCCATCCGGTGTCGACGCTGTTCATGTGGATGCCGTCGTTGTAGTAGTCGGTCGCCGCGGTCCGCGTCATCATATTGAGCGCCGCCTTGGCCATGTTCGTATGCGGATGCCTGGTGGTCTTGAAGCTGCGATAGAACTGGCCCTCGACCGCCGAGACATTGACGATGTGCTTGTCGCGGGTCGCGACGCGCAGCATCAACGGCTTCAGCCGTGCGTTGAAGAGGAACGGCGCGATCGCGTTGACCAGCTGCACTTCGAGCAATTCGACCGACGGCACCTCGGCGAGCAGCATCCGCCACGAGTTGCGCCCGCGCAGATCCACCTGCTGGAAGTCCTGATCGAGCCGGCCGCGCGGAAAGAGATCGGTCTGCGCCTGGAATTCTTCCGGCAACAGCGGAATCTGCGACAGCTGCGCCGCCGCGCCGGTCGGGACGCCGCCGCGAAGCTCGAGCTCGCGGCCGTCGCTGCCGGCGTTGCCGAGCAGCTTGCGGACGTGCTCCGGCATCTGTCGCAGCGCCGCGGTCTCGCCGGCCATCATGTGCGCGTAGAACTCCGGCGGCCGCCGGACGGTCTGGCAGGCGTTGTTGATGATGAAGTCGAGCCGGTCGCCCGTCACGACCAGGTTGTGGCAGAACGCCTCGACGCTCGGCGTGTGACGCAGGTCGAGGCCCACGATCTCGAGGCGATCGCCCCACTCGGAGAAATCGGGCTCGTCGGCATAGCGCGCCGCGGCGTTGCGCGGGAACCGCGTCGTGACGATCAGCCGGGCGCCGCAGCGGAGCAGCTTCAGGCCCGCCTGGTAGCCGATTTTGACGCGCCCGCCGGTCAACAGCGCCACGCGTCCGCTCAGGTCCGCGAGTTCGGTGCGCGCGGCGAAGTTCTCCGCAGCGCAGGCCGGACACAACTGGTCGTAGAAGGGATGGATCTGCGAGTAGGCCTGCTTGCAGACGTAGCAGTCGCGGCCGGCGCCGGAGACGCGCGGCGGCGGCTCACCTTCGTCCGCTTCGACATCGCGCGGATCGAAATCCTTCGGCGGAAATACTATGGGCGTCGTGACGGCGGCGCGACGGCGCAGCGCGCGAATGCCGGTGTCGTGGAGCGCGGCCTCGTCGCGTCGAATCGCTGCGGTCTTGCGCTCGCGCGCTTCGGTCCTGGTGCGTTTGCGGATGGCGCGCGGGTCCGGAGTGGTGAACGCGGCGATGGCGCGGTGGAAGCGGGCGCGATCGGCGACCGACAAGTCGTCCAGCAGACGCCAGTCCGCGGCCACCCGCTCCAGCAGTTCGGTCAATTCCCGCAGCGCATCGCCTGCGAGCGAAGACTTGGTCGGCATCTCGATCAGGACTCCGCCAACCGCGGCAGCTCGTCGCCGGTGACTCGGAACACGGTCCAGGCATCCATCGGCGCCGCACCGAGTTTTTTGTAGAAGCCGATCGCCGGCTCGTTCCAGTTGAGCACCGCCCATTCGAGCCGGCCACAACCGCGTTCGATCGCGAGCGCTGCGAGATGAGCCAGCAGGCGCTTGCCGAATCCGCGTCCCCGCCATTCGGGCGCGACGTAGAGATCCTCCAGGTAAATACCGGGCTGGCCGAGAAACGTCGAGTAGTTGCCGAAAAACAATGCGAAGCCCGCCACTGTGTCGCCGGCGTAGCCAATCACCACCTCGGCGGCCGGCCGCGGGCCGAACAGCGATTGCCGCAGCTTCTCCTCGGTCGCGGTCACATCCGCCGACATCCGCTCGTATTCGGCCAGCGCTTTGATCAGCTGCAGGATCACCGGCACATCGCGCTCGGTGGCGCGTTCGATCCGAAACACCGTATCGCTCGCGTTCATCGAATCCGTTTCCCTTCCGCCGATTGGGCCATCAACCTGTTCAGCCGACGCGTCCGCGTCTCGTCCTGCTTTGCGCTGGTTACCCAATACGTGAGCAGCTTCCGATAGCCCGGCGGCTGCGCGCAGAAGAACGCCCACGCCTTCGCATCGGCCCTGAACGCGGTTTCGAGCGACCGATCGAACGCGGCGTGCGCGCGCTCGTACGAGTATCGGCCGGTCTTGCGTTGATCGCGTTTCGCAAATACCTCGCGACCCGGCATGGCCACACGCCCCTCGGCCGTCAGCTGTCCGAACCGCCTCGTGTTGACCACGCTCCACGTGCTCGCGGCAGTTCGCGGCGTGAAGCGGTGCATGTAGCGTTCGTCGTCTATCTTTTTCTTGAGGCCGTCGATCCAGCCGAAGCACAGCGCCTCGTCCACGGCATCGAGATACGCCAAGCCGGGCTTGCCGGAGCTCTTCCGGAAAAACCCGACCCACAGCTCGTCAACAGCGTCGTGCCGCTTCCCGAGCCAGGTGCGAAAGTCCTTCTGCGACTTGAAGAACCGCGCCACCGGGTGCTTCATAGCGCCTTGCGCAGCAGCGCAATCTGGCCGCCGTGATACGTGCCATGCTCGACGATGCCGTGGAGGAGTGTATCGACCGAATAGGGTAAATCAGGCACTTTCGCGTCGAGATGATCGTCTGTCAACTCGCGTGCGTCGGCGGCGAGCATCCGGTAACTCTCGCGCATGCCCTCTACCGCCAGCTGCCAGGCTTCCGGGCCGTCCGCCGTGACCGGCGGCCAGTCCTGCTCGGGTGTCGGGTCGCCGAGCGCCTCGCCGCGAAGCCGATCGCGGGCGATGTCCGACCATGATGTGATGTGCAGCACCAGTTCCCAGATGCTGTGCGCCGCCGGAATGGGCCTGCTTGCGGCGTGTTTGTGGTTCACGCCGTCGAGCACTTCAGAAAGGGCGGGCCCGTGCCACATCGGACCGGTCACTGTCCACTCGATATGCCTGGCTAACCTCGTCGCTCGACTCATAAACCATTTGTCCCCGGCAGACGTCTACTCAATCACATTATGCCCAACCTGAAGTTCGCGCTTCGCACGCTCTTCAAGACCCCATTCGTGACGATTGTCGCGATCGTGTCGCTGGCGCTGGGCATCGGCGCAAACGCGGCGATTTTCTCGATGTTCAACCAGCTGCTGCTGCGGCCTCTGCCAGTAGCCGAGCCGGAGCGCCTGGTGAACCTGAGCGTGCCCGGCCCCAAACCGGGGTCACAGTCGTGCGGCACGGCCGGCGATTGCGACGATGTGTTCAGCTACCCGATGTTCAAGGACCTGTCGCAGGCCCAGTCGTCCTTTACCGGAATCGCCGCACACGTCAGCTTCGGCGCAAATCTCAGTGTCCACGGCCAGACCCAGAGCGCAGAAGCCCTGCTCGTCTCCGGCAGCTATTTTCCCGTACTCGGCGTGCAAGCGGCGGTGGGACGGCTGTTGACGCCAGACGACGACCGCACGCCTGGCGAGTCGCACGTGGTGGTCGTCAGCTACGCGTACTGGCAGAACCGGCTCGCATCCGATCCGGCCGCGATCGGCCAACCGCTCACCGTCAACGGTCAGGTCATGACGATCGTCGGCGTCGCTCCGCGCGGGTTCAATGGGACGACGCTGGGCATCAAGCCGGCGGTGTTCGCGCCGATCACGATGCGGGGCTTTTCGGATCCCTTCAAAGACTTCGACAATCGCCGCAGCTATTGGATCTACGCATTCGCCCGGCTGAAACCGGGCGTGTCGATTGAGCAGGCGCGCGCCGCTCTGGCAGCTCCTTACCGCGCCATCGTCAACGACGTCGAGGCACCTCTGCAAAAGGGGATGAGCGAGCAGACAATGGCGCGGTTCAGGAACAAGCCGATCATCCTCGAACCCGGCAGACGGGGCCAGAGCCGGGTGTCGGGCCAGACGAAGGCGCCGCTGACGATACTGCTCGGCGTCACCGCGTTCGTGCTCCTGATTGCCTGCGCCAATATCGCCAACCTGCTGCTCGCGCGAGGCGCGTCCCGATCCGCCGAGATGGCAGTACGCCTGTCGATCGGCGCGGGCCGCTGGCAGCTGATTCGTCAATTGCTCGGCGAGTCGTGCCTGCTCGCGCTGTTCGGCGGCCTCGGCGGACTGGTGGTCGCGCAATGGACGCTGAACCTGATGTCCATTTTGCTGCCGCCCGAGGCGATCGACACGATCACCCTCGCGCTCGATCCAGTGGTGATGCTGTTCGCGGCGGTGCTGGCGATCGGCACCGGTGTCCTGTTCGGACTGTTTCCGGCGCTGCACAGCACACGTCCGGATCTGATCTCGTCGCTCAAGGGCCAGAGCGGTCAGCCGTCCGGTGCGCGCGCGGCGGCGCGGTTCCGCACGTCGCTCGCCACCGCGCAAATCGCGCTGTCGATGGCGCTGCTGGTATCGGCGGGACTCTTCACCAAAAGCCTGGTCAACGTCAGCCGCGTCGACCTCGGGTTGAAGCCGGACAACATCGTCATGTTCGGCTTGTCGCCGGTGTTGAACGGCTACACGCCGGAACTAACGCGGCAATTCTTCGAGCGGGTCGAGGACGAGCTTGCGGCGCTGCCAGGCGTCTCCGGCGTCACCAGTTCGACGGTGACGCTGCTCAGCGGCAGCAACTGGGGCAACAACGTCAAGGTCGAGGGCTTCGAGGCCGGCCCCGACACCGACGCGAACTCGTCGTTCAACGAAGTCGGTCCTGGATATTTCTCCACGCTCGGTGTCCCGATCATCAGCGGCCGCGAGTTTACGCGTGCCGACGCCATCGGTGCGCCCAGGGTGGCGATGGTCAACGAAGCGTTCGCAAAGAAATTCAATCTGGGGCGCAACCCGATCGGCAAGCACATGAACAACAAGGGCGCCGAGACCGCGCTCACGATCGAGATTGTCGGGTTCATCCGAAACGCGAAGTACAGCGAGGTCAAGCAGCAGATCCCGCCGGTCTTCTTCATGCCGTATCGCCAGGACGAGCGGCTTGGCGATCTCACCTTCTACGTCAGGACCGCAGCCGATCCAGAGCCGTTCATGACGAACATTCCGAAAGCGATTGCCAAGCTCGACGCCAACCTTCCGGTCGAACGCCTGCGGACGCTGCCGAAGCAAATTCAGGAGAACGTGTTCCTCGATCGCTTCATCAGCGTCCTGTCGGCGGCGTTCGCCTGTCTGGCGACGCTGCTTGCGGCGATCGGACTGTACGGCGTACTGGCCTACACCGTGACCCAGCGGACGCGTGAGATCGGCTTGCGCATGGCGCTGGGAGCGGCGCCGTCGCGCGTGCGGGCGATGGTGATGCGGCAGGTCGGGCTGATGATCGCGGTCGGCGGCGCGTTCGGATTGATTTTCGCGGTCGGCCTCGGCTGGCTCGCGCAGTCGCTGCTGTTCGAGTTGACCGGATTCGACCCGCTCGTGCTGACCGGGGCCTCGATTGCCCTGACGCTGGTCGCTCTCGCAGCCGGATTCATTCCGGCGTATCGAGCGTCGCAGGTCGAGCCGATGCGCGCATTGCGTTACGAGTAGCGAGGTGCTTGCTACTTTTTCATGTACTTCCAGTTGCGCGACTTTCCCTCGCACAACCACTCGATGGTCGTCGCGATCCGCCGGGCGCGGGTGTCGTCACCCTTGGCCTCGGTGATCCATTCGACATACTGCGTTTTCTTGTTTTTCTTGAGCGCCGCGTCCGGCGCCACTCTGGATTTCTCCTGCTCGAGGACCAGTGCTCTTCCAGAAGGCGAAAATCGTTTCATCGTTTCCTGCACGGCAGGGCACGACGCATGCACGACGGCTCTCACGTGTTCGAGGATCGGCTTCGCGAAATCAGGTGCGTTGGCAATGTAGGAATCGACACCTCGATCTCGAGCTCCCAAGACACCCTCCCCTGAGCAATCTCACACGTGACGTCGCATCCGGTGACCGTCAACCCAGTACGCCCAGATCACGATCAGCCACATCGCCTGCGCCGACCAGGCGACGGCCGTTGCGCTTGGCGGCGGCGGACCAAAGACGCTGGCCAGATAAACCACGACAAAAAACACCACCAGCGACCACAACCCGAACGATCCGACGCGGTCGCGCGACCGGGTGGCTCGCGAGTACAACGCGACGCCGGCTGCAAAGATCGCAAACTCCGCAGTCAGTGTGCCCACAGTCGAATTCCATAACCCGAGGCCAAGCCGATCGGCGCCGTGAAAGGTCAAGGGCATGTCGGGACGATGAGTGATGTAGTCGAGCAGCCAGTGACTGAGCACCAGCATCGCCAGCAGTGCGGCGACCGGCGGCCGAACGCGCCCGAGCACCACATACGCGACTCCCAAGATGGTTCCCCACAGGGCGAGGCCGAGCAGGCTGTGTGAATAGGGATAGCTGATGAAATTCAAGGGCGTCACGACCGTCGCCCCCGGCAGCACGTCAACGTGCTCGATACCCATCAGCACCAGGGTCGGCCACAGCAGGTCGGCGAACTGCGCCGCAACGAAAAAGGTCCCGAGCGAAACGGCCGGTGCCGCCTTCTTGGCGCCGAACCCGAGGCCGAAATGTCCAAGAAACATCAGCGCTCCAGTTGCGAGACTCTGCCGGTAAGGTTGTCCGACCCGATCGAAAGGTAAAGCTCGCGGTCAGTGACCGACACGCTGAATTCGACCCGCCGTTCCAGTCGCGCTACCAGCGCATCGATCAAGGGACGATCGATAGCGTAAAGCTCGAGATCGTCGGCGCGGTGAATTTTCTCACCTGCCAGCTGCTTGAGATATTGCGTCGGTTCCTTGTGGGTGTATACAGCAACGCGCCTCGCCGCCTTCGAGGCGCGGTGGAGCCGGGCCGCGTCGGGCGTGCCGATGTCGATCCAGCTGACGATGGCGCCGGTGAGATCACGGATGGCGATGGTCGGCTCGTCCGGATCAGAAACGCCGCGAGAGAATTCGATCCCTTCCGCGTACTCGAGGAGGTACGCGAGCAGCCTGGTGACCAGATACTCTTCCGACTCGGACGGATGCCTCGCGACGCGGAGCGCGAGCGACTCGTAAACCTGACGATCGGCATCGGCGAGCTCGATGTCGAAGTTGTAAATGGTGGCGGTCAGCGACATTCAGCCAGCAGTCTATGCCATTAGCCATTAGCCATCAGCCATTTGAGGTCGCACAGCGGCGAAGCGCAGACGCGTGTAGTCCGCCCACCAGCCTCGTTCAGCGTCATAGAGCTTCGGCGCCACGGCGTCACGCACCTCTTCGGCCAGCGCTCGCCGCTCGGCCTTCGGAATCGTGCCGAGCAGCGGGTGCGCGAATGTTTCCAGCCAGTCAGCGATGTCGCCGGGAAGCGGCGTCGGCCGGGCGAACAACGTGATCATCTCGACCGTGAAGCCATGTCGCTCCAGCATCTGCTGATAGCGCTCCGCAGTCGGAAAAAACCAGGGGTCGGCCGCTGCACCATCGACGCGGCGACGCGCCAACGCGTCGTACACGGCGAGACGAACGGTTTCGACGCACCCGGCGCCGCCGAATTCAGCGACAAATCGACCTCCAGGCTTCAAGGCGCGAAACACCGAATCGAGCACGCCGTCGGCATCGCGAATCCAGTGCAAAACGGCGTTGCTGAATACCGCGTCGAATTCGGTGACGAACGGCAGCGACGCGGCGTCATGGACCCGCGCGTCGAGGCCGCGTGCGCGGGCTCCGGCGACCTGTTCCGGACTGCCGTCGATGGCGACGACCTGACATCCCGCGGCGACGAGCGTCTCGGTCAGCGCGCCATCGCCACAGCCGAGATCCAGGATTCGTTCGCCCGGCTGCGGCGCCAGCAGCTCGACGACGCCAGCGCCGAGGTTCGAGACGAACCGCGCCTGACGTTCGTAGCTGATCGGATCCCACTGCTGCGTCGTCATGCCTATGGTTTCTTCGCCGCCGCGAATGGTCCGACTTCCGGCCTGCCCTGGGTGTTGGCCAGCGTACCAAGTTCTGCGGCGGCACCGCGCGCAATCGCCGCCGTCTCGCTTCCGGCCTGGAAACAGGTGAAGTCCGGTCGATCCCTCCAGGCGAACGGACCGCACAGCCTCACGCCCGCCTTGATCGCCGCGTCGTGAACGATGTTGATGGCGCGTTCGTAGTCGGGTGTCCCCTGACGGTAACCCGAGAAGTTACCGAGGTCGCCGCTGGCGGCGAACACCGCACTGACGCCAGGCACCTTCGCGATCTCGTCGGCGTCCTTCAGGCCGTCGAGCGTTTCGATCATCTCAATCAGCACAACGTTGTCGTTGATCGTGTTGCGGTAGCCGCCAGGAACGCCGCCCCACATGTTCGGGTCGAATGCCTGGCCGCCGCCGTTACTGCGCCGGCCGAGCGGCGGGAAATAGGTCCAGTCGCGCGCGTCCTTCGCTTCGGCCAGCGAGTCGATCGTCGGGACGACGACCACCAGCGCGCCGGCATCGAGTGCATGCTGGATTTCGCGCTCGTCGGTGTAAGCGACCCGCACACCGGGCACCGCCTTGGCGTTCGGGCACGCACGCCACATCCGCGCGACCGCCTGCCAGTCGCGTGAGTCGTGCTGCATCTCGGTCCAGATGAAGTCGTAACCGGCGTTGGCCATCGCACAATAGGTTTCAGGATCGGTGCCGCTGAAGACCGTGCCGCCGGTGACCTTTCCGCCTTGCATCAGCTTCAGCTTCACCGGATTCCAGATTTTGGAACCGGGCGGTGGATTGAACGCCGTGCCGTATTTCCACGTCGCCGCATTGAACGGACCCTGATTCACGGCGCCCGCCGGGGCGGTCTGACGCGCACCGCTGTCCTTTCCCGCGGGAGCGGCCAATGGGAATGACGTGGCTCCGGGCTGGGCGTTGTTGGCGTACGGATCGGCGTTCGGCGCCGGTGGCTGCTGCGCTGGAGCGGCCGGCGTTTGAGCCGAAAACGTGGCGACGGCGATCAGGACACACACAACAATGGCGAGGGCTAGATGCTTCACGACAGTCCTCCTCAAACGAAGAACGTGGAACAAGACAGACGAACGGAGACCGCGAACGCTACTACGATCTCGGCGTCGTCGCCAGATAGCTGCGGCGCGAACGAGCCGTCAGGCTCGGCGAGGTGAGATGCAGCGTGATGTCGTGCAGCTTGCCATCGAGCTTGAGCGGTGTGAATCCGAGCGCGTATTGATGGTGAAGCTCGTCGGCGACTCGCGTGAACGTGGTCGCGAGATCGTCGGTCGAGGTCAGCTCGAAGTATCCACCGCCAGTGGCCGCCGCGATCTTCGGAAGGCCCTCGTCCGGCCGATCAGGCTGGCCACCGCCACCCCCGGAGCCGCCGCCGTAGCCTCGTCCGCCGCCGTGCCCGCCGCCGCGGCCATAGCCACCGCCGCCACCGTGATGTCCGCCGCCGTAACCGCCGCGCGACCCGCCGCCATAGCCGCCGCCACCGCTGAAGCCGATTGCGTAGACCATCACGTCCTCTTCCTCGGCCCGCTTCATCACGCTCTTCAGGCTGCTGTTGTTGTTGCTGGCGTTCATCGGCGCGTCGCGTCCGTCAGTGAATACCAGCACGACGCGGCGTCCCTGCTGGTGCAGCAGGTCGGTGATGCCGACGTTGATCGCATTCCACAGCGGCGTGGGTCCCTCGAACTGAAGCTCGGTCCTCAAAATCTTCACGAGCTCGTCGTGGTCCGAGGTGAAGTCGCGTGGATCGACCTGAATCCGATCCGAGAAGCTGCCGATGCGCGCCTTGTCGGCAGGCAACATCACCTGCACGAACTGTTCGGCAGCCTGCTCCACCAGCTCGAAGTTCGATCGCATGCTGGTGCTGCGGTCGAGCAGGATGACGACCGTGATCGGCTGAATGTCGTTGGCGAAGAGCGTCAACTCCTGCCGCTTGCCGTTATCGTCGACCTGGAATTGATCCCGGGTCAGATTCGGAACCAGCCGGCCATCGGCGTCGGTGACCGTCGCGTACACGGCCACTGTGCGATTGGTCCCGCTGAAGGTCGCCTGCTGAGCGGACAGCACGGCGGCAACGCCGCCGGCAAAGCAGAGCGCGATGATTGCCTGCTTCATTTCGCCCGCGCCAGATCGGCCACGACTTCGTAGTTATAACGAACGAACCGGTACAGTTCGCTCTCGAGCACTCGCTCCTGATCGCTGTGCATGCCGAACCCCTTCGGGCCGTCTTCCATGTCGATTGCCGCACCGATGCCGAAGCACTGCACGCCGCGCGCCCGCAAGGGCGCCATGTCGGTGGCGCCCGTGCTCATCGTCGGCAGCGTGACGGTGTTGTAGATCCTGGTCGCGGCGGCCTCGAGCACCTTATACGGCTCGGAGTCCAGGCGAGCGTCGAACGCGGACGCCGGCCGGATGGTCTGTGCCGTGAAGCGCACGTCGACTGCGGGATCGTTGACGACCTGTTTCACCTGCTCGAGAAACTTGACCGGATCCTCGTCAGGGAGGGCGCGCACGTCGAGCGTCGCCTTGGCTTCCGACGGGATCACATTCGAACGATAGCCGCCGGTGAAGATGTTGGGAGAAACCGAGGTGCGCAGCATCGACGAGTGAACCGGCTCGTTCTCGAACAGCCAGTCGTCCGCGGCGGCGCGCAGCTTTGGATCGGTGGAGAGCACGTCACGGTAGTACTTTGCGCTCTCAGGTGAGGCGATCTGCGCGAGCCCGCGAAAGTAGGTCCCGGTGGTCTCGTTGAACCGGATTTCCGGCCGCCACTCCCCGACGCGAGCCACCGCGGCAGCGAGGTGCACGACGGCGTTGGACTTGAGCGGAATCGATCCGTGACCCGAAATGCCATGGGCGGTCAGCTCGATCCCGCGTGGGATCTTCTCGAGCGTTTCGACCGTGGTGTACTTCGCGACACCGCCGATACGGATGGCGCCGCCGCCTTCAGCCAGACAGTACTCCGAATCGATCTCTGGATAATGCTGGGCGACCATGAACCCCATCCCGAAATTCGACGCGCCTTCCTCACCGGCTTCCGACAGAAAGATCACATCGCGATCGAGCGGCACGTTGAACCGCTTCAACAGCAGCATCGTCATCAGACCGCCGGTCAGGTTGTCCTTGTCGTCCACTGTCCCGCGGGCGTAGACCCAGCCACCGTCCCGGGTCGCGCTGAACGGCGGGAATTTCCACTTCTTCTCGTCCACCGTCACGACGTCACTGTGGCCCATGATCAGAATAGGCTTTTTCCTGCCGTTTCCCTTCAGCCGTGCCACCACGTTCGAACGATTGGCGTCGAGCGAGAAGATCTGGGCCGGAATGCCCGCCTTGTCGAACTCGTCTTTCAGATAGTCGGCGACGATGTGCTCGTTGCCCGGTGGGTTGCGGGTATCGAGGCGCAGCACCGCCTGAAACTGCTGCATCATCTCGGGCTCGAGTGCCTTCCAGTCCGGTTGCGCGTTGCCCTGTGCCTGGGCGCCAACGAGAACAAGCAAGCTCGCTACCGAAACGGCTGCCGCCAGGCGCGCACACTGGCCGACCCTCGCGAACGGGGCAGTTGCGAGCGTGCGAAACCGTCGAACTGTCACTTGGCCGCCGCCAGACTGGTGACCACATCCCAGTTGAACCGCACGAAGCGATGCAGTTCGCTTTCGAGCAGACGTTCCTGATCGCTATGAGCGCCGAATCCTTTGGGTGGATCCTCGAAGTCGGTGGCCGGCCCGATGCCAAAGCATTGCACACCCTTCGCGCGCAACTGCGCCATGTCGGTCGCACCCGTGCCCATCATCGGCAGCGTTGGCGCGTTGTAGATGTGCGTACCCGCCGCCTCGAGCGCCTTGTACGCTTCCGAATCGAGTTTCGCGTCGGGGCCCGAGGGCCGGATCGACTCGCCGGTGAATCGCACGTCCACGGCGGGGTCGTTGATGACGCGCTTCACCTCCTCGAGGAACTTCACCGGATCCTCATCTGGCAACGCCCGCACGTCCAGCGTCGCCTTCGCTTCGGAAGGGATCACGTTCGAGCGATAGCCGCCGGTGAAGATGTTCGGCGACACGGACGTCCGGAGCATCGAGTCGTGACGCGGCTCGTTCTCGAGCAACCAGTCGTCGGCCGCCTTGCGGAGTTTCGGATCGGTCGAGGTGACGTCGCGGTAGTACTTCGCGACCTCGGGCGGCGAGATCGCGGCGAGTTTCCTGAAATACGTGCCGGTGGTCTCGTTGAACCGGACCTCCGGCTGCCACTCGCCGACCCGGGCCACTGCCGCGGCCAGGTGCACAACCGCATTCGATTTCAGCGGAATCGATCCATGACCTGAAATGCCGTGTGCCGTCAGCTCGATGCCGCGCGGCACTTTCTCCAGCGTCTGCACCGTCGCGTATTTCACCTGGCCGTTGATGCGGGTGACGCCGCCGCCTTCCGCCAGGCAGTACTCCGCGTCGATTTCCGGGAAATGCTCTTTCACCAGGTAGGCGATGCCGACACCGTTGCTGCCCTCTTCGCCGGACTCCGAAACGAAAATCACGTCGCGATCCAGCGCCACATGCAGTCGCTTCAGCAGCAGCATCGTCATCAGCGACGCCGTGAGGTTGTCCTTGTCGTCGATGGTGCCGCGGCCGTAGACATAACCATCGTCCAGGGTCGCGCTCAGCGGCGGATGCGTCCACTTCTTGTCGTCGGTGGTCACGGTGTCGCTGTGGCCCATGATCAACAGCGGTCGCTTCCTGCCGCTGCCTTTCAGCCGCGCGACGAGATTCGGCCGGTTCGGATCCGAGCCCACGATGATGGCCGGGATGCCTTCCTTGTCGAGCACGCCTTTGACGTACTCGGCGACGATGTGCTCGTTGCCTGGCGGGTTACGGGTGTCGAGGCGCAGCACGGCCTGATAGTGCTGCATGGTTTCTGCTTCGATCGCCTTCCAGTCAGGCTGAGTCGCCTGCGCGACGACCACAATCGACGCAGGGAAAACGAAAAGAATCGCCAGCCGGCCGACGGTCATCGTCCCTCCCGGGGAATTGGAGGGATATTGACATATTTCAGCGCGACATCACGAATTGTGGAACAGCCCGGCCCTACGTAACCCTTATTCGTAGCGCAGCGCCAGAATCGGATCGATGCGGCTGGCGCGGCGGGCGGGAATCAGGCCGGCGACGGCCGACACGATCGTCAGCAGGACCATCGTCGCCACGGCTGTCTGCGGATCATGGGCCTGGACGCCGTACAACTGCGAGGACACGTATTGGGCCAGCGCCAGCGCCGCGGGAATCCCGATCGCCAGTCCGATTACGAGCAGCAGCAACACTTCCTGCATCACCAGCCAGACCACGCCAACAGGCTCGGCGCCGAGCGCGAGGCGGATGCCAAGTTCCTTGCGCCGCCGGGCAACCACGAACGCCATCACGCCATAGAGCCCGATGGACGCCAGCACCGTCGCGAGCAGACCAAATCCCGCGGCCAGAGCGGCAATCAGGCGATCGGTCAGCAGCGTTTCGTCCAGCTGCCCTTCGAGCGTCTTCATGGCGTAAACCGGCATCGACGCGTCAAGTTTCCGGACATCACTTCTGATCGCGTTGAACGCCGCCGCGGACGCCGAGGTCGTGCGCACGTAGAACGTCGAGCTGTTGTTGCCCCAGTTCGGGATGAAGACCTGCCGGCGCACACCCTCACGCGGCCCCTCGTAAAGCGCATCGGCGACGACGCCGACGATTTCGATGTTCAGCTTCGACCGCGGACCGTTTCCAAACCCCACATGCTTGCCGACTGCGCTCGAACCCGGAAAGAAATGGTCGGCGAAACGCCGGTTGACGATCGCGACCGCCGTATCGCCGTCCTTGAAATCGAGCGGCCTGAAGTCGCGACCATCGAGCAACGGGATGCCCATCGTCGCGAAGTATGAGGACGACAGCGAGTTCATGAAGGCCTGCATGTCCTCGCCGTCCTTGGCCGGGTGTCCTTCGACCGACATGCTGCTGTCCCATTCGTCGCCGGAAAGGATCGGGACGCCGGCGATCGCCGCCGACTTGACGCCGGGCTCCGCCCGCAGACTGTCGAGCAGTTGCTGAAAGAACGCGGTGCCGCGCGGCTTGTCGTAACCGCTCAGCGCCGGCGCCAGCTGAAACGTGACGAGGTTGTCGAGCGCCACACCGGTGTCGGCGGTGCGGAGGTTCTGCAGACTGCGCACGAACAGGCCCGCGCCGAACAACAACAGGAAGCTGAGCGAGACCTGCGCCGCCACCAGTCCCTTGCGCAGGAACAGCGAGCCTCCAGAGCCGGCGAGGGAACCGACCGTGTCCTTCAGCGTCGTCCAGGGATCGGGCCGGCTGGCGCGCAGTGCCGGGAGCAGTCCGAACACGACGCCGGTCAGAAACGTCAGGCCGAGCGTGAACGCGAGAATGCGGATGTCGGGCGCCGCCTGAATCATCAGCGGCCGGCCGTCGGACGGGACGAACGCCAGCAGTGCGCGGGTCAGCGCCACGGCCAGCGCCACACCGACGATGCCGCCGGCGGCGGAGAGCACCAGGCTTTCGACCAGCATCTGACGAATCAGCTGACCGCGCGAGGCACCAAGCGACAGACGCACCGCAATCTCGCGCTGCCGCATGAAGCCGCGGGCGATCAGCAGGTTGGCGACGTTGGCGCACGCAATCAGCAGTACCAGGCCGACCATGCTCATCAGCACCAGCAGAGGCGTCGAGAAATCGTTGCGCAACTGCGAGTAGCCGATCGCGGCGGATTCGACCCGCATGCGTCCCTTCATGAACTGTTCGCGCGCGTACGGGGACCAGTCCTTCGCACCGGGCAGCGTCATTTCGTTCGCCCGGATTTGCGAGAACAGCGTCTGCAGCGGCGCTTCGGCGGAGCGGGCGGTCCAACCCGGTTTCAGCCGCGCGAACACCTGCACCCAGCGGACGCGTGGATCGTCCATGTGCACCCAGCCCCACTCGGGCACGACGGTCGCCTTCATCTGGATCGGCAGGCGAATGGCCGGTGAGCGCGCCGGATCGATGCCGGAGAAACCCGCCGCCGACACGCCGACGATCGTCATCGGGTAGCTGTTCACCAGGATCTTCCGGCCAACCACGTCGGGATCGCGGGCGAAACGCCGCGTCCAGTAGTCGTAGCTGAGCACCACAGACGGATGGCCCTGATAGACCTGATCGTCTTCCTGCGAGTTCAACAGCCTGCCGACCGCCGGCTTGACGCCCAGCATCGAGAAGAAATTGCCGGACACCATCTCGGCATCGAGGCGCTCGGTTTGGTTGTCGATGCTCACCGACGCTTCGGCCAGGCGCCGGCAGATCACCTCCGCCAGCGGCTCGGCCCGTTTCTGAACCTCCTGATACATGGGATACGAGTGCATCCGCTGCCCCATGTTGCTGCCGTTGTGTGCGCCCTGCTGGTAGAGCATCACCAGCTCGTCGGGACGAGTGACCGGAAGCCGACGCAGCAGGATCTGGTCGATCAGCGTGAAAATTGCGGTGTTCGCACCGATCCCCAGCGCCAGCGACAGAATCGCGACGATGGCGAAGAGCGGGCTCCGGAGGAGCCCGCGGACGGCGAAGCGGAGGTCGTTCAGGGCGAGCGTCATCGCCGGCTTAGACGGCCGGCCGGTGGCGAAGGTTTACCAGCGCGCTATTTGAACGGCGAGAAGTCGGTCGGGTTCATGAACACCGATTCGACTTTGGTGACGATCGGGCCATCGACCTGGGAGTCGGCGGCGACTTTCTTCCATTCCGGGTCGGCCTGAAACGCGGCCCAGTTCTTCTTCGCGTCTTCGCGGCTGGGATGCGCCAGCACGTAGATCAGCGTGTTCTGCGAGTTTGGCGCATCAGCAGGCGTCCAGTAGCCGATGCTGGTCATGTTGTGATTGTTGAAGATGCGAATCGTGTGATCACGAAACCGGGCTTTGAGCGCTTCGAGCTTACCCTCCGGAGCGGTGTAGGTTCGTAGCTCGAAGATGCGTGTCCCGTTCTGCGCGTGCGCCACGGCGCCTGACTGCCAGAGACTACCCGCCGAAAAGCCGGCGACGAAGAGAATCGTCGACAGGACGATCGTCAGCAACGACTTGGTCCGCATGCTCCTGATCTTCATACTCTGACCTCCACAATATTCGCCGCCGTAGTGTCCGGCTTCAGCCGGACCGCCCTCAGTATCCCTTTTCAAAGTCAACGATATGCTGCAGCGGTTTTCCCGAGGCCCAGCGGCGATAGTTATCGACGAACACCCCGACGATGTCGGCCGGCACGTTGAGCGC